>JBOGIX010000387.1:0-9792 GCA_050744685.1 Vicinamibacterales bacterium
AGTTCTCGACCTCGAACTCCGGCTCGGTGAGCGTGTAGCGGATATCGTCCGAGAACTGGAGCCGCCGATCGAACTTCTGCCCGAGCGACTGCGCCGACAGATACGTGATGTGGCCGACCATGCGCGCCACGCCCATGCCGGCGCTCGGTGCCCGCCCGGTGCCGTAGTAGTGGCCGCCCTGCCAGTCCGGATCCGCCATGATGGCGCTGCGCGCGATGGCGTTCCAGGCGACGCCCTGCGGCGCCAGCGCGTGCGTGCTCGCGATCGGGATGATCGACTCCACGTCATCCGGGTACAGGATGGCCCATTCGAGCGCCTGCATGCCGCCGAGCGATCCGCCGGCGACGGCCTTCAGCCTCCGGAGCCCAAGCTCGTTCAGGAACGCCCGCTGCACGCGGACCATGTCGGCAACGGTAATCACGGGAAAGTCGGATCCGTACGGCCGGAGCGTCGCCGGGTTGGTGGACGAGGGGCCGGTGGTGCCGCGGCAGCCGCCGAGAAGGTTGGTGCTGACGACGAAGAACTGGTCCGTGTCGAAGGCCTTGCCCGGGCCGATCATGCCGTCCCACCAGCCAAGCGCGCGGCCCATGCTGCCGTCGCGCTCCTCGGCGCGAAAGCCGTCCCGTGTCCCCTCGGCCGCGGGCGCAGCCGACAATCCCGCCGCGTGCGCGTCGCCGCTGAGCGCGTGACAGACCAGCACGACGTTGTCGCGCGCCGGCGACAGCGTGCCGTAGGTCTCGTAGGCGAGGCGGACGGGATGCAGCGTGCGGCCGCAGTCGAGGGCGACCGGCGACGGCAGATCCATGAACTGCGTCTCGACGATCCCGACCGAGCCCGCGGCGGGCTTCGTCGTTGGCATGGGCATGAGGTCGATCATATCGCCTGGCGCCGGAGCGGGCGGCACATCGCTGCCGGCCGCGAGCCGGCGCCGCAACGGTGTATCATTCAAGACTTGCGCGAGCCCCGGTGCGCAGGCGCAATCATCACCATCAGGAACCGCAATCCCAGGGAGCTGACGATGGCTAATTCGACCGTCAACAACGGCGTCAATGTCGATGCATTGCTGGCCGCACGCGAAGCGCTGAGGAGCGCGCCGGAAGCGGCCAAGTTCAAGTGGCGGGCCTCCTGCAAGTGGCAGAACGGCACGCACAGCCAGACCACCGTGCAGGAGTTCCATGGCCTCGGCCAGGAGCAGAAGCACAAGACCGAATTCTCGTTCGACGCGGATCACCCGGAGATTTTCGCGTCCGAGGACCTCGGCGCCACGCCCGTCGAGTACGTGCTCGTCGGCCTGGCGAGCTGCCTGACCGCCGGTGTGGCTGCCGTGGCGCAGAACCGCGGCATCCAGCTGCGTTCCGTCGAGGCCAGGCTCGAAGGCTCGATGGACATCCAGGGCATCCTCGGCATCGACAGCGACGTCCGCAACGGCTACGACGACATCAAGGTCACCTTCCACATCGACGCGGATGCGTCGAAGAAGGAGATCGAGGCGGTCGTCGCGCAGTCGCAGAAGCGCTCGGCGGTCTACGACCTCGTCACCAACCCGACGAACGTGACTGTCGAGGTCGTCTAGGCGTTCGTTCCCCGCACGGAGCGGAACCATCGAACGCGTCACGACGGCCGTCATCGGGGCCGGGCACACGGGCCTGGCGATCAGCCGCTGCCTGAGCGAACGGTCGATCGATCACGTGGTGCTCGAGCGCGGCGACATTGCCAACTCGTGGCGCCGCGAACGATGGGAATCGCTGCGCCTGCTCACGCCCAACTGGCAGACGCGGCTGCCCGGCCATCGATATGAAGGAGCCGACCCCGACGGCTTCATGTCGATGGCCGACGTGGTGGCGTTCGTGTCCGCCTACGCCGCGGCCACGGCGGCGCCCGTCCGCACCCACACCGCGGTCACCTCCGTCGTCCGCACAGACGAGGGGTACCACATCGTCACGAACCAGGGCGAGCTCCGGTGCCGGACGCTCGTCGTGGCGACCGGCGCCTGCAACCTTCCGAACGTGCCGGAACTGCAGACCGCGGTGCCCTCGTCGGTGCGGTGCCTCACGCCCTTCGACTACCGCAGTCCCGACGCGCTGCCGGAAGGCGGCGTGCTGGTGGTCGGCGCCTCCGCGACCGGCGTGCAGCTGGCCGACGAGATCCGCCGTTCCGGACGTCCGGTCATGTTGTCGGTCGGCGAACACGTGCGGCTGCCGAGGACCTACCGCGGACGCGACGTCCTCTGGTGGATGGATGCGTCCGGGATCTGGAACCAGCGGTACGACGAGATCGACGACCTGACGAGAGCGCGCCGATTGCCATCGCCGCAGCTCGTCGGCAGTCCCGAGCGTGTCACGCTGGACCTCAACGCGTTGAGCGCCCTCGGCGTCGCGCTCGTGGGTCGATTGTCTGCCATCCGCGATGGCCGTGCCCTGTTCTCCGGCGGCTTGCGCAACCTGTTTGCGCTCGCCGATCTCAAGATGGATCGCCTGCTCGAGACGTTCGACGAGTGGGCCCTGGCCAGCGGCCGCGATCACGACGTCGCGCCGCCGGAACACTTCGAGCCGACGCGTGCGCCGGCATCCTCGCGCCTCGATCTCGATCTGAAGAGCGGCGAGGTTCGCACGATCGTGTGGGCGACGGGCTTCCGCCCGGACTACGGGTGGCTCGACGTGCCGGTCGTCGATCGCAAGGGCAACCTGCGGCACGAAGGGGGGATCGTCGATGCGCCAGGGATGTACGCGATCGGCCTGCCGGTTCTGCGACGGCGGAAGTCGACGTTCATTCACGGCGCCGAAGACGATGCCCGGGACGTGACCGATCACCTCGCCGCGTACCTGGACGAGACTTCGCGCCGCGCCGGTTGAACAACGCTGTCGGCGGGGCATGCAGTCGACCTTGTCGTGCGCACTCGGCAAGGCCATCGAGCGTCGTCCATTCCTGAAGCATGACCCTCCTCGTGTGATGCCCCGCCGGTCCGGGCAGGCGCGCTACCGCACGTGCGTCGAAACGGCAGCCCCGCCACGAGCCACCACTACAAGCCCGGTGATCAGGAGCGCGATGAAACCGGCGTGGAGGACGGCATCGAAGGCCGATTGCGGTCCGACGCCGAGGATCATCGTGACGATGCCGACGCAGGTGCCGAGCAGGGCGAAGCCCTGAGCGCCGAGGCCGATGGTCCGGCTCGCCTGTGGGGCGATCGCGGTCGCCACCAGCCCCAGCGCGAGCACGGCGCCGATCACGCTTTCGGCGGTCATCGCGGCGCGATGCTCGTAGCCGGACGCCAGCGCCCCGGCATGGACGAGAGCGGCCAGGGCGAAGGCGATCGCCTCGACCAGCAGGAACAGGCGGACGTGTGTCACGGCTCACCTCGCTCATGTTTCACAATAGTTGATACGTATCAACTATTGAGTGCGTTCGTCAATGTGGCCGCTTGAAATACCGTCGAGGCGGCCGTACACTCCGGCCTATGGCTCGAGCCGATGCCTCCCGGGCTGCGCTCGCCGCCAGGGCGTGGGTGCTGATGTTCGACTACCTGGTGCGGTCGTCGCCGCAGCGCACGCGCAGCCTGGCGAAGCGGGGCCTGACGCCGAACGACTCGCGCGCGCTGTTCAGCCTGGGCGACGGCGACGGGCGCACCATGCGATCGCTCGCCGACGCCTGGCAGTGCGATCCCTCGAACGCGACATGGATCGTCGATCGCCTGGAGAAACTCGGCCTGGCGGAGCGCCGCGCCGTACCTGACGATCGCCGCGTCAAGCTCGTTGTCCTGACGCCCAAGGGTCAGAGAACACGGGCGGCCCTGCTGAAGGCGTTCCATCGGCCACCCGCCGATCTGGCCGCCCTCGATCGGGCAGATCTGGCATGTCTGGTTCGAGTGTTGCGCAAGTTGACGCCACAGGAGAGCAGGCAGACCGGAGGCTGAATTCCAACGAGCATCGATTCGGACCCGCGCCGCGGAGATGCGGCACGGCAGGCGGCACCCTGCGGACATCGCGGCGTTCGTGTGGCCCGGACGACCGCGCGGGGCGCTTACTCGGATTGCAGCGCGACGATCGGATCGACCCGTGCAGCGGCGCGCGCCGGCAGGAACGCTGCGACGAGCGCGGTCAGGATCAAGGCCGCCGTGGCGCCGGCGATGGCCACGGGATTCGTTGGCTCGAGGCCGAAGAGCACCTCGTTCAGCACGGCGCGCAACGCGTGACCCGCCGCAAGCGCGGCCGGGATACCGACGACGATACCGGCGACCGACATCAGCAGCGCGTCGCGCAGAATCATGCGGATGACTGCCGCCCGCCCGGCGCCGAGGGCCATCCGCACGCCGATCTCCGACGTCCGCCGCACGACGGCGTAGGACATGGTGCCGAACAGGCCGGCTGCCACCAGCAACAACGCGATCGATCCGAAGACGGTCGACAGCCGTGCGAACGAGGCTTCCTTCGCCATCGACTCCTCGGCCTGCGCCGCCTGCGATTTCATGGCGAACAGCGGCAGAGTCGCGTCGATATCGCGCAGGGCCTGGCGCACTGCAGGCGCTAACGCCAGTGGTTCGCCGGCAGTCCGCACGGCAAAGTTCGCCTGCCCTGGGACGTCCTGCGCCAGCGGTACGTATACCGTCGGACGCGTCGGGTTGCGCAGGTCCGTGTATTTCGCATCGCGGGTCACGCCGACAATCTCGATGGCGTCTCCGTCCTTTACATCGCCGAACCAGAAGCGGCGCCCGAGAGGATTGCCTGCCGGGAAATGGGTCGTCGCAAAGAGCTCGTTCACGACCGCGACCCTCGGCGCGCCACCGGTCTCGCGTTCCGTGAACCCACGACCGAGGATCACGGGAATCTCCATCGTCCGAAAAAAGCCGGACGCCACGATGTTGATCTCGGCTCCGCTGCTGCCGATTACAGATCCTTCCACGATGACGCCATCGGCGCGGCGGCTGAAGCTCAGGAGTGGATGTCGCGAGAGAGTGGCCGAGCGTACGCCCGGCACGGACTCGATCCGGGCGATCATGCGCGCGTACAACGACTCGAGTTGAGTCGACTGGTACCCGTTGAGCTGAGGCTGGATGCGGAACAGCAGGAGACGGTCGGCATTGAACCCGGCGTCGACGCTTCGCAGGTTGCGGAGGGTGCCGACGAACAGGGCGGCTGCGACGAGCAGGATCAACGACGCCGCGATCTGTCCGACCACGAGCGATCGTGCCAGCAACGAAACGCCGCCCACGGCTCGCTTCGTCGTTTGCGACACTTGGGTCCGTGTGACGCGCAGCGCGGGAACCAGCCCGAACAGAACGCAGGTGAACAGGGCCATGGCGCCGCTGAAACCGAGCGTGCGCCAGCTGAGCGCCGCGTCGAACTGGAGCGGGCCATCGAACGGCGTCCAGACGAGCAGGATCGTCTGCCCCCAGAAGGCCACGGCGAGCCCGATGGTGCTGCCGATGATGGCCAGCAGCAGGCTCTCTGTGAGGAGCTGGCGCACCAATCGGCCGCGACTGGCGCCGAGGGCCAGTCGCGTCGCGATTTCACGGTGTCGAGCGGCGCCTCGCGAGAGCAGCAGGTTCGCGAGATTCATGCACGTCACGAGGAGCACGAGGGCGCCGGATCCCATCAGCAGCAGGAGCGGTTGCGCGTAGCGCCGCCGCGAATCCATCAATCCCTGCCCGCCCGCCGTGCCTCGCAGGATCGGCGCATCCTCCAGCGTCCGCGTCGAATCGACGCCGCTGCCCTGGCCGGACTGGGCGATGGACTGCTGCCATTCGCCGAGCATCGCGCGTTGCATGACGCCATTGAGGCTCACGGCCGCCTGGGCGTGGCTGACGCCAGGCTTCAGTCGCCCCATCACCTGCACCCACAGGAACGCGGGACGGTTCAGGTCGGAATCGGCCCCCTCGAAGAGCGGCTCGACCGCGAACGCGACCGTGATGTCTGCGCTCTGTGTAACTTCCAGCACGCCCGCAAATTCCGGAGGTGTGACGCCGACGATCGTGAACGCCGTCCGGTTGACCACGAGCGTACGACCGACGATTGCCGGATCGCTGTCGAAGCGCCGCTGCCAGTATCGATGTGTGATCGTCGCGACCGGCGCGGCGCCAGCCCGATCGTCGTCGTCACCGATCGTCCTGCCGAGAATCGCGCCGACGCCGAGCCCTCTGTAGTAGTTGCCGGACACGTACTGTCCCGTCGCGATCTCGGCGCTGTCGTCCACGACAGTATTGAGCTGCTGGATGCCCTTGAACGCGAAGAGCTCGACCAGTGCCTGATTGGCCTGCTTCAGCTGCAGGAACGTAGGATACGAAAACGAGGTGCTCGTCGACCGGCCGGTTTCCGCATCCGTCGTCCGGACTCCGTCCATGCCGGTGCGCATGTTCCTCCGCCCCTCGAGCCAGTTGAAGAGGACGAGCTGTTCGGGAGCGTCGACTGGCAGCTGCCGGAGAAGCAGCGCGTCGACAACGCTGAAGAGGGCGGTATTCGCGCCGATGCCAATCGCGAGAATCAGCACACTGACGGTCGTGTGCGCAGGTGTTCTGCGAAGCTGTCGCAGCCCGTAGCGGAGATCGTGCCCGGCGTCGCGCACCCAGGAATACGAATCCGCGTCGCGGGTCCGCTCCCGCGCGAGCGTGACGTTGCCGAACCGGCGGATCGCCTCGCGCTTCGCGTCCTCCGATGACATCCCGCGCGCGACGTACTCGTCAATCCGCTGTTCGAGATGAAAGCGCGCCTCCTGGTCGAAGGCCTCGTCCAGCCTGTCGCCCGAGAGTGAGCCGCGCAACCGGCGAAACCATCCCATGGCCGCCTCCTACGCGAATCGCAGAACCTTGCCGACGCCCTCGGTGAGCTGCTGCCACTTTGCAGTCTCCTCGGCCAGGCGTGCCCGGCCGGCCCGACTCAGCCGGTACACACGCGCGCGCCTCCCGTTCGGGGTGGTCTGCCACTCGGCGGCAATCCATCCCGCCTGTTCCATGCGGTGCAGAGCCGGATAGAGCGAGCCCTCTTCCACGCGCAGCAGGTCGTCCGAAGCCTGCTGCACGTGTGCGGCGATGCCGTAGCCGTGCTGCGGCCCGCGGCTGAGCGTGTTCAGCACGAGCAGATCGAGCGTGCCCTGCAGTGCGTCGGGTTTCTTGCGGCGCAGCATTACCCTAGAAGTCTAGGGTAGGTGCGATCAGCCGGTCAAGAGGCAGGGCGGGTCACTGCGCTTCGGCGTAGGCGGATCGGGCGGCTGCGCCCAGGCCGTTTGCGCGCGGCCAGTCGGGGTGCTGCTTCTGGAACTCCGCCTGAATCGCCGCCGCCGTCTCGTCGGCCGACCGGCCCTGCGCCTTCAGCTCGCGGGCACGCGCCTGCACGCCCTGCATGATCTTGCGGTTGACGGCGATGATGCTGCCGTCGCCCACCTCGCCGTGGGCCGGCACGATCACCTTCGGCTTCAGCCGCTCGAACGTGTCGAACGCCGCGAGCCACGCCTTCATGCTCGACGCCGCATTGGCCGCCAGGAACGACTTGTTCATGACGACGTCGCCGGCGAAGAGCACGTTGTCCCCTTCCACGAAGAAGCCGGTGTCGCCGCGCGTGTGCGTCGGCCCGACAACGAGAAACCGAACGCGCACGCCGCCGAGATCGAGCACGTGCTCCCGGTCGAACGTGATCGCCGCGGTCCGTCGGGTCGCCTCCTTCAGGAGCTCCGCGGTCAGCGGCGATCGCCCGGCGAACGCCTGCACCATCTTCATGCCGGCCTCCGCGAACTCCTGCTCCTGCACCGTCGAGTTCACGTACTTCGCGGAGTCGGGAAAGGCGTTGTAACCGGTGGTGTGCTCGGGATGGTAATGCGTCGAGGCGATGTAGAGCTCGGCGTTCTTGCTGATCTTCGCGACTTCGCGCAGCACTGTCTCGCCGTTCCGGCGGCCGAGACCGGGATCGATCACGAGTGTGCCCCGGTTGCCGACGACGATGCCGACGTTCGGAACGAGGCCGACGTTTGCATCCGGGATGACATAGGTGTGGGCGGCCAGCTTCACTGTCGCGTTTTCGCGCACCAGCGGATCTGCGGCCGGGCCCCGCTGGGCCATCGCCGTCGACACGGCGACGAGAAGGGCGATCGTAGACGACGCAGAGACTGAGGGGCGACGCATCGGTGAATCCTCTGTTGTTGGCCGGAATGACGTCCGCTCGCGGAGATCGCCGTCAGCGACCGTCGCGCTTTACCGGCTGCCCGTAGTATGGATACTTGTCCCACGGATCGTCGTCTGCCGTGGCGCGCGGGTCGGCGGTGGACCGCTGCCAGGCCGCGAGATCACTGCGCAGCTCCCCGAATGCCTTCGCATACGCCGGATCCGCGGCGACGTTCGTGAGCTGATCGGGATCCTTCCGCAGGTCGTACAGTTCCTCGGCCGGACGCTTCGCCGTGGCGAGCTCGAAGAACCTGCTGATGGTCGTGTCGCTCCGCCGTTCGAGCAGCAGGCTCTTGGTCGGTCCGCCGTCGATGTCGCCGAACGGGCCGACGGCGAAATGCCGCTCGGGATCACCCGCCGGCCAGCGATCCGGACGATAGTTCCGGATATAGAGGAAATCGGCGGTGCGGATCGCCCGTGCCGGGTAGCTGGCATCGCCGCGGCGGACATTCGCGTGGCGTTCGCGCTCGAGGAACACCCGATCGCGTCCCTCGCTGGTCGCGTTTTTCTGGAACAGCGGCAGCAGGCTCCTGCCCGTGACGTCCGCGGGAATCGTGACCCCGGCGGCCTGCAGAAACGTGGGCGCGAGATCCTGGTGGCTGACGAAAGCATCGAGCTTGGCGCCCGCGGCAATCGCCTGCGGCCACCGGATTGCGAGAGGAATGCGCGTGCCCGGGTCATAGAGCGTGGCCTTCGCCCGCGGGAAAGGCATGCCGTTGTCCGACGTCACGACGAGGAGGGTGTTGTCGAGCTCGCCGCGGCGTTCGAGCGTATCGAGCAGTCCGGCGAGCTGCTGGTCGAACCGCTGGACTTCCGCGTAGTAGTCGAGGAGATCGCCGCGCACCACCGGCACGTCCGGCAGGAAGGGCGGCACCCTCACGCTCGCGGCGCGCAGTCCGGCCTTCTCGCCGGATCCTTCGTCATACGGCCGATGCGGGTCGGTGCTGCCGAACCAGAAGGCGAATGGCTGTCCGTCGCGACGCGCGGCCAGGAACGCCTCGAAGCTGTCGAAGCGCGGTCCCGCGGGATTCCGCGATCGTCCGCCAGGCTCGAACCGGCCTGGTCCCCACCCCTTTCCGGTGTGCCCGACCGCATACCCGGCGCGTTCGAGCAGATCAGGGTAGACGGCATACTGCTCAGGCAGGTGGCCCCAGAGGTTTCCTCCCTCCGCCAGCCGATGCGCCGCCTGGCCGGTCAGGAGCGCTGCGCGCGACGGCGTGCACGAGGGGGCGACGGTGAACGCGCGATCGAACAAGGCGCCCTCGCGCGCCACACGATCGAACGCGGGTGTCGAGACCGTCCGGTCGGCATACGCACCCGCGTGCGGATACGACCAGTCGTCGGCGATGACGAGCAGGATGTTGGGCCGCGCGCGGGGTGTCTGTGCCGGCGTGATGTCCGGCGCGACGGCGGCGATGAGGACGAAGAGGACCGTGGCTCGAGTGAGCGGCATGGTGCGGGTAATTTACGTGCGCCGGGTGGACGCCGTCAAAAGCCTTCCAGCGACGGGGCGCCGCGCGTCCCTGCTATTCGATCACCGCGGCGAGCGCCCTCGCCACTCGTCGCGCGTCTGGCCCCACAGATCGACCCGGTCGTGCGCATACGGCGCGGGCAGCGTGCCCGGGCCCAGGTTGCGTGATCCAAGCTTC
>JBOGIX010000388.1:0-5401 GCA_050744685.1 Vicinamibacterales bacterium
TGACTGGACCGCTGCTGCGCCAGCTGCCGCCGATCGTACCCCGTCGCATCGGCCGGCTGCGCGCTGATGCGCCCGGCGTGTTCCGCACCGACGCGTTCACCGTGCTGCGAGTGGTGCCCGAGGCGGAGCACGCCGAGCTCCTCCTGCCGTTTCCCGCCGGAGGCGCGGTCATCGAAATCGCGCCGTCCCCGACCTGCGATCTGCCGTCCTGCGGATTCGATGTCGGCAGCACGGCCCTGGTCACGGCGGCAGACGGCACGTACGACCTCTTCACGGTCCTTGCCGTCACAGGCCGCACGCTCTCGCTGCGCCATCTCGGCACGGGCGCTCACCCGCCGTATGCGGCCGGCTCGCCGGTGCTGGTTGCCGAAACAGCCACCTTCCACCTCGATACCGCCGCGCACATCCTGCGTCGTTACGACGGCGACTCCGCCGATGACCCCTCTGTGGACGATGTGGTGGGGGTGGGGGTGGAGTATTACGGGGGAGGCGAGCCACCGAGGTGGCCGAGAGGTGTGTTGGGCGTCGGCAACTGCCTCTACGAGAGCGATGGCACTTACCGTTCGGCGCTGTTGCCGATCCTGCCGGGCCCTGTTCCGTCGGCCGTTCCGCTGACCGGGGCGATGCTTTCCGATGGTCCGTGGTGTGGAATCGGCGGGAATCGGTTCGACGCCGACCTGTTGCGTGTGCGGCAGGTGCGGGTCACGCTGCGGCTGCAGGCGTCGGATCCCGCGGTACGGGGGGCCGATCGCGGGCGGTTTCGGGTACCTGGCGTGGCGAGTCAGGGTGGGGCGATGGTGCAGGACGTCACCGTGGTTGCGGGTGTCGGGCCGCGCAATCTGAGGACGGGGTGGTGAGCGCGATGTCGCCACGGCCGAGTGTCGGGCAGGCGGGAAGTGCGGTCCTGACCGTCATTCTCGTGATGGTCTTGTTCTCGGCTGTCGCGATCACCGCGGCGGTCGTGGTTCGGGTCGAGATTCTCGTTGCGGATCACTACAAGGATTCCGTGGCGGCGCTATTTGCTGCCGATGCGGGTCTCGATGCGGCCGTCGCCGAGTTGCGTACGCTGCCCGACTGGACGATCGTGGTCAGCGGCATGCGCCAGTCTGCACACGCGCAGGGGCCGTTTGCCGGGCGGAAGGCGGTGCCTGGCGGGGGCAGTGTGCTCGTGTGCTGTGGGACGGATTCCGCGTCGGCCCGGCTCGCAACGGACACGGCGTTATCACCGCTTCCGGCGCGGCGGGCTGTGCAGTGGCGGCCGTTTCTGTGGACCGCGATCGACGCCCTTGCGCCGCGCGATCCGGCAAGCCGGTACTTCGTCGTGGTGTGGGTGGCCAACGACGAGGGCGATCGGGCCGGCGGGGCGTCGAATGATACGAACGAGACCGTGCTGATCCGCTCGGAGGCGATCGAACCGCGTGGCGCCCGGCGGATTGTCGAGGCGCTGCTCGGGCGGCATCCGCTGGCCGGGGGGCTATACTCAGGCTCTGTGACGGAGGAGGAACGGCGGATGCGAGTGGGAATTCTCCGGTGGCGTGAGGTTCGGTGAGCGACGCGCCTGTCAAGTGTCCGAACTGTGGCGCGAAGCTGCGCGAGGGGCACACGCGATGTCCGCGATGCCGCGCGCCTCTCGAGCCGTCGGTCACACCCGATAATCCGCAGCGCAGCCGGCGCCTGCTTGGCCTGACGGCGGCCCTTGTCCTTTTGTTCGCCGGTGTGCTGCTGTTCGTGTGGTATTCCGGCCGGTCGCGCGAATCCAGTCCGCCGGCTGCGGCATCGACTCCGGTGGCAGATGCGGCCGGCGCCGCGCCGTTGGAGGCGGAGTTCCTCGAATGGAGCCCGCCGGCAGGTTCGCCCGGGCTCGAGGAGGAGGCGGAACAGCTGCGCGCTGAGGTGTCGGCGAATCCGAAAAACAGCGAAGCGCTCGGCCGGCTCGGTCGGACGCAGTTGCTGGCCGGGAGGAACAGCGAAGCCGTCGCGGCTTTCCAGGCGGCTGTCGAGGCCGATCCGCAATCCTGGGAGGACCTGTTCGGGCTCGCGCACGCCCAGTGGCGGCTGGGGCTTCAAGACGAGTGCATCGGCTCGTTGCGTCAGGCGCAACGTCTCGCGCCCGAGTCGGTCGCCGTTGTGCACAACCTTGGTGTCGCGCTCCCTCGGCGTGGGCACGACGATCTCGCTGTCGGGGAGTTCAAGAAGGCGGCAGTGCTCTCCGAGGCGGAGCCGGGCGTACGGCTGGGGCTGGCCGTGAGTCACGACAAGCTGGGGAACTACGCGGAAGCCGTTGCCGCGTACAAGGCGTTTCTCGAGCTCGAGCCGGCCTCGCCTCGTGCAGAACGAGTCAAAGGCAGGGTTGCGCAGCTCGGCGGCTGAGCGGCCCTCGCGCCGGCGCGGAGGTGGCGGCGGCAGTCCGGGCTCGTAGAACGCGAAGAAACGCGGTATACTAGGGCTGCACAATTCCGTTATGCCTAGAATATTCTTCTCCCTGCGCTGCCGTCCCGTACTGCCGGTGCTCGTCGCCCTCCTCGTTGCCGTCGCGTCTTCGGCTCCGATCGCGGCGCAGGCCCCCACGCTTGGCGACGTCGCTCGTAAAGAGCAGGAGCGTCGCAAGGCGCTGCCGGCGGCAACCAAGGTCTACACCAACAACGATCTGCCGAAGTCGGCCATCAGGCCCGAGGGCGCGCCACCGGCCGCCCCGGCGGCGGAACCGTCGAGCGCGATTCCTTCCGAAGGGGCAGCGAAGCCGGCGCAATCCGAGGAGAAGCAGCCGGAGGCGGGCGGCGAGGCGGCATGGAAGAAGCGCATGGGCGATGCCCGTGAAGAGCTGCGCCGCAACGAGATGTTTGCCGAGGCGCTGCAGACGCGCATCAACTCGCTCAGCCAGGACGTGCGCAGTCGCGACGATCCGGCCCAGCGCGGCCGCATTGCCGGCGATCGCAAGGACGCCATCGCGGAGCTCGCGCGCGTGAAACAGGCCATCGAAAGCGGCAAGAAGAGCATTGCCGACATCGAAGAGGAAGCCCGCAAGGCGGGCGTGCCTCCGGGCTGGCTGCGCTGACCGGCCCGCGCGTGGCCGTCCCGGCCCGCATCCTCCTCGTCGAAGACAAGGACTCTCTTCGTGAGATGCTTCGGCACGCCCTTGAACGGCAGGGCCATGCCGTCATCGAGGCCCGCGACCAGCCGGAAGCCGTCCGTCACCTCCAGCACGAACAACCCTCGCTCGTCCTGTCCGATCTCCGCCTGCCCGACGGCGACGGCTTCGGTGTGCTGCGCGCCTCCAAGGAGATCGATTCGGACGTCCCCGTGATCGTCATGACTGCGTACGGCAGCATCGAGGACGCGGTGTCGGCGATGAAGGAAGGGGCGATGGATTTCCTCGCCAAGCCCGTCGATCCCGATCACCTGCTGCTGCTCGTCTCCCGCGGCCTCGAACAGCGCCGCATCGTCACAGAGAACCTGCTGATGAAGGAGGAGCTGGCGGTGCGCCGCGGCGCGCCGCAGCTCGTGGGTGATGATCCCTCGCTGCGGAAGGTGTTTGCCGCGATGCAGCGCGCGGCGACGACCGATACGACCGTGTTGATCGAAGGGGAGAGCGGCACCGGCAAGGAGCTGTTCGCGCGGTCCGTGCACGCGCTGAGCGGGCGTGCCGATCAGCCGTTCGTGGCGATCAACTGCGCGGCGATTCCCGAGACCCTGCTCGAGACAGAGCTCTTCGGCTACGAGAAGGGGGCGTTCACCGGCGCGGTGGCGCGCAAGCCCGGCAAGTTCGAGATGGCGCATCGTGGCACGTTGTTCCTCGACGAGATCGGGGAGCTGCCGCTCACGCTGCAGGCGAAGATCCTGCGGGCGCTGGAGGAACGGAGGTTCGAGCGGGTCGGCGGCACGGCCACCGTGCAGGTCGATGTCCGGCTGGTGGCCGCGACCAACCGCGGTCTCAAGGCGGCGGTGGCCGCGCGGCGGTTCCGCGACGATCTCTACTTCCGCCTGTCCGTCTTTCCGATCACCGTTCCGCCCCTTCGCGAACGGCCGAACGATATCATCCTGCTGGCGCGGTACTTCGTCGATCGGTTCTGCCGCGATCTGAAGAAGAGGCCGCTGGTGTTGTCACCGGGAGCGATCGAGCAGCTGCAGGCCTATCGCTGGCCGGGCAACGTGCGTGAGCTGCAGAACTGCATCGAGCGCGCGGTGATCCTCGCGGACGGCGATTCGATCCTGCCGCGGCACTTGAACCTGTCGTTCGCGGCGCCTCCCGCCGAGCCGCCGCCGAGCCCGTGGGAACAGATCGATCTGGGTGGAACGCTCGCCGAAGCCGTGCGGCGCGTGCAGGCGGAAGTCGAGAAGCGGAAGATCGAACAGGTGCTGCGCGAGGCGGACAACAACAAGGGGCGCGCCGCGGAGCTGCTGGGGATTACCTACAAGCTGTTCATGGCGAAGTTAAAGGAACACAGAATCGAATAGTCGTCAGTTCCCAGTCTAGTTTTGTTGGTTCCCAGCTTCGGTTCCCTCCCGAGCCCCGAGAACCGAGCCCCGATAACCGAGCCCACTTTCTAAGCGCGCACGCCCGTAGCGATGAGCGCCTCCGTCAATTCCTCTGTCGTGATGTCGGTGACCACGGTGGTCGTGCCGAGGCTGGTTGGCAGGACGAAGTGGAGCTTGCCGGCGACCACCTTCTTGTCGCGTCCGATTGCCTGGATCAGCTCCGAGGCTGGCAGATCGGCGACGGGCGGCAGCGGGCCCATCTGCGCGATGAGCGCGGCGAGCGCGTCACGATCGGCAGCCGGGAACGCCCTGCGCTGGACACCGAGCTCGGCGGCGACGAGCATGCCGTACGCCACGGCTTCTCCATGACGGAAGCGGCGGTACTTGGTGACCGCCTCGAGCGCGTGGCCGGCCGTGTGGCCGAAGTTCAGGGCGCGGCGCGGACCCGACTCGCGCTCGTCTTCGCCAACCACGTTCGCCTTGATCGCGCAGGACTCCGCGATCACCGGCACGAGCGACGCCGGCTCCCGGGCGAACAGCTTCGGCAGGTCCGTTTCGATGCGGTCGAACAGCGGGCGGCTGGCGATGACGCCGTACTTCACGACCTCGTACAGCCCCGCACGAAACTCGCGGCGCGGCAGCGTGCCGAGCAGCAGCGGATCCACCATGACGGCGAGCGGCTGGTGATACGCGCCGATCAGGTTCTTGCCGAGCGGGTGGTTGACGCCTGTCTTCCCGCCGATGGCGCTGTCCACCTGCGCCAGCAGCGTGGTCGGCACCTGGACGACCGGGATGCCGCGGAGGAACGTCGCCGCCGCAAAACCCGTGATGTCGCCCACCACGCCGCCGCCGAGCGCGATCAGGCACGTCGCGCGATCGGCCGATGCGCGGATCAGCGCGTCGTAGATGCGCATCACGGTCGTGA
>JBOGIX010000389.1:0-5963 GCA_050744685.1 Vicinamibacterales bacterium
GCCGTCAGGACCAGGGGCCCCGCCGCCCGAGCTGCCTCCGCGCGCGAAGTCGGGCGGCGGTCCCCCGGGGGGGCCGAAGCCGCCGCGACCGCGGCCGCCTCCCTCGGACATCAGCGCCTCGTTCATGTCGTGCGGGATGATGTGGAATCGGCCTTTCTCGTTCTGGTAGATGCTGTAGTCGCTGGCGCGTGTCCAGTAGCCGTCGGTGTTCACGAGGGCCATTTCGATGGCCAGGAACTTCAGCGCGCCTTCGATGTCGAGCATGGGCGAGAGCGCCGCCTCGAGCTTCTCCGGCGGCGTCTCGTTCAGTACTTTGAACATGGCGATCAGGTCCGTCCACGGTTTCGGCGCGTCTTTCGTCTTGATCTCGTAGATCCGCTTGTACGCGTCCGGATCGTCGCCGAGGTACTCCATGCCGCCGCGGCCACCCGGGCTGCCCGGCACCTTCCACCTCGCGCCCTTGTCGGTCTTGAAGAAGTCGCGCAGGAAATCCTTGTTGTACTGCTGCGCGTTGACGTAGACGCCCCAGCTCTCGCCATTGATCACGACCCGCATGAAGTTCGTTTTCGGCGAGGGAATGTACGAGCTCGCGATCTGCGAATACAGCACCGCCCGCACGAACGTCGGGTCGCCGTTGGCGTTCAGCAGGTTCAGCGTGCGATACCCTCCGAGGTCCTGCTTCGGGTCCACGAAGTCCAGCGACACGTTGAGCGATCGCTTGGATCCTTCCGGCACCATCATGTACGACGAGGCGCCGCGGAAGTGGACGCCGACATCTCTGAAAGTCGTGCCGTCGACTTCGGCGGTCGCGGGCACTTCGACGTCGGTGTTGTGAAAGGCGGCGAGCTCCTGCTCCCAGTCCGCGCTCTCGAACCGCAGGAATATCGTCCGAAGCGTTCCGAAGTCGTAGACCGGTTCGTTGCCGTATCCCTTCACGTCCCGGGGGGCCAACGCGCGACCGGGCGTTCCCGGTTGACGGCCGCCACGGAACCCACGTCCGCCGAAGCCGCGCCTGCCGACCGGGTTGGCCACGAGCCACTCCCGCGCCGACCTGCGCTCGGCCGCGTCGAGGCGCTTGTCCTTGTTTACGTCGAACTGATCGACGATCTTCTGTTCCTGCGGCGGGCCGAAGCCACGGCCGCCTCCCGGCCTGGGCCCCTGCGCCTGCGCCGCCGGCGGCGACACCACACGCGTCGCCCACACCGCGGCGATCGCAATGGCAACCGCCAGCAACAGACATTGGACCGCCGTGACCGGATCGCGCATCGGCCGCAGCGCTCTTGCCACAACTCGTCGTACGGACATCGGTGTTCCTCATCGTCCTCGCGGGCGGCCTGTTGCAGCCCTGGGACCATGTTGCGGCGCCTGCCATCGTCCTCGCGGGCGGCCTGTTGCAGCCCTGGGACCATCTTGCGGCGCCTGACGCACTCAGGCGGGCTGGGCATCCAGCCGCTGCAGCGAGATTCCCTGAACGCCTTCGAGTCGATTCAACGCCGTCACCAGCTCGGTCGCGGCCGTCTCGTCTCGAAGCGCGGTGCGATACGACAGCTCGAGCGCCATGCCCTGCCTCGCGGTTTCGATGGAGACGAGCTGCCGCGACTTCAGGAACGCGTCGAACGTCGGACCGAGCAGCGCACCCGCATCGTGGCCGAGGCCGAGCCGGACCTTGAGCGTGTACGGCTCCTGGCGCGGCGGCGCGGCAATCGCGCCGCGACGCATCACGAACGCGGCGAGCGCGACGACGCCGATGCCGCTGACGGCGAGGATGGCATGCCCCGCGCCCACCGCCATGCCGACCGCGACCGCGAAGATGACGTAGGCCGTGTCCTGCGTGTCGCGCACCACGGTCCGGAACCGCACGATCGAGAGCGCGCCCACCAGGCTGAAGGCGCGCGCGACGTTGTCCCCGATCACCTGCGTGACCATCGCGATCAGGATCGAGAGCAGCACCAGCGTGACGGTGAACGACGGCGCGGTCTCGTCAGCGGCGCGCGTGAACCGGTAGATCAGCGTGACGACGCCGCCGAGCAGCATCGCGATAACGAGCCGTACGAGCATGTTTTGCGGGCCGTACGGGAGCGGCTCGACGGCCCTCGTCAGGAACTCAGGCATAAAAAGCGTCCGAAGACGGGGCGCCCGGACGCGAGCCGACGATCGGCTCGTGGCCGAGAGCGGCCATCCCCAGCCGGTACTTCGAGGCGGTCGTCGTGCGCAACGTAAACTCTTCAATCAGCCGCCTGAAGATGGCGGGCAACTGCACACGGTACTTCAGCTCGAGGACCATGCGGTCGGGCAAGACCACCACGCCGGCGCCGCCCGTGAACCGCGCCTCGGATACCCGCTGCGCGCGCAGGTCGCTGTCGAGCGTCAGGCGCGCGTGGCCGTGATTGACGTCGATCGTCCTGGCAATACGGTGATAGGAAATCTGGCAGACCGGGCTGAGGCCGCGCACCTGCAATCGGCGCTGAAACCAGTCGCCGGGCCAGCTGCCGGCCGCCGTTGCGTCGTGCAGGCGGTCGAGCAGCGCGAGGGGCGCGACCGTGCGGCGCTTGATCAGGATGCCGGGCTGCCGCAGCTTGCGCTCGAGAAACACGTGATCGCCGTTGCCGTAGCGCCGCACGCGGTACTTCGCCCGCCCGTACGAGCCGCGCCGATGGAACACGTCGAAGCCGCTCGTATCGAAATAGAGGCTGCTCGTGGCGTATTCATCCCCGGCTGGTCCGGCGCCGTGAGGATCGGGCAGCAGGTGGCGCCTGGCCCAGTCGCAGATGCGCGGCGCCAGCGAGGGATCGACGAGGAACTTTATCTCCGCCGCGCGCGCGCGCGTTTCCCGCGTGTGTACCATCCTGTCGACCTTATACGGCAGCCGGTGGAGGGCTGATACAGGGAATTTACACGCGCCGCGTTATTTCATCCGACTGCCATATTTTCGTCACAGAGCCGGCTGGCGATCGTCCGGTGGCCATAATCGCTGTTCGTTGTTCGTTGTTCGCTGTTCGGGGGTACAGCGTTCATTGTCGCGGTGGTGGGGCAGTCGAACAGCGCACTGCGAACCGCGGACTTCAATCGACATCCACCGCGAGCGGCACAATGACGGTGCCCCAGTGCAGCACCAGTTCCGCTTTGCGCCCGTCGACCACCGGGAAGTAGAACGCCAGCGTCTCCATGTGGCTGCCGCTGCGCGGCTTCACCTGCAGCCGCAGCGCGTCCTGTCCCTGCGGATAACGCGTGTGCCACACGGCGTGCGACTTGCTGAAGATGACCGTCCACTCTTCGGCCTGCGGCTCGGTCCAGAGTGAATATTTTCCCGCCGCCAGCTCCTGCCCCTCGATCCTCACCGTCTTCGACACCTCCACCGTCGTCGCATCGTCGGCGCACGGGCACCAGATGCGGCCGTACGGCACCAGCTTGCCGAAGATCTCGCGGCCGCGCGCGACGGGACGGTTGTACTCGATGGTGATCGTGGTGTCGTTGATGCGCTGCGAGACCGAACCGTGCTGACTCGGACGGGGGCCGTTCTGATCGGGCTGCGGCGACTGGGCCGACGGATCAGCCGCCGCTGCCGCTGCGAGAGCGCTGACGAGGACGACAACTCGGGACAACTCACGGCGAATCATGTGAGAGCACCTCTTCAACTCCCAACCTCCAACTTCCAACCTCCAACTCCCACTCCCAACTCCCAAGGCGAATGGAATCGAAGCAGCTGGGTGAAAGTCGCAGCGCAAAAGCTGGTTTGTTCGACTTCCACCCCGCTCCCTCGAGCCACGCCTTGGGAGTTGGAAGTTGGAAGTTGGAAGTTGAAATGATCAGGACCGATAAGCCTCCCGCCCGACGCCCTGGATGGGAATGTTCTGCCCGGCGAGCACCTCGTGCTGCAGGGCATACATGCACGCGGCGGCGCGATCGATGTTGCGCACGAAGGCGATCGAGCCCTGCAGGATAGGTTTCAGGCGCGCCTTGTCCTGAATTCGCGCCTTCGGGTACTCGTGCTCGACGACGAGGTGCGTGTTGGCCACGTCGAGCTGCAGCAGCTCTCGGGCGGCGAGCTGGTGATCCAGCCAGTCCACCGTGCGGTTCTGCAAGTACGCGAGCGGATCGTGGCGCGCCGTTCCAGGGAGCTCGTGCTCGCACAAGACCACCTGCTTCTTCCAGGCATTGGCCTGATCCGCGGGATTGGCCGACGGCTTGCCGTCCTTCCAGTCGCCGCGCTCGACGGTCTGCCCGCCGTAGCCCCAGGCCGACACGCCGCGCGCGTCGATGACCTGCCCTTTGACGTGGAAGCCGCCGATCAGGAAATTGTAGCCGGCGTCCTTCAGGTACTGGAACAGCGAGCGCGTGTCCTGCCCCATCAGGATGGCGTGCGAGGGGTCGTAGTGGATGCGGAACTGATCGCCGACGCCGTGCTTCTCGCAGATCTTGTGCAGCGCGATCCAGGTGCCCGGCGCATAGGCGATGTTGTTGTGGAAGATGTCGCCGGTCGTCCAGCCGGGCATCGGGCACTGCTCGACACGGTAAGTCAGGCCGCGCTTCTTCGCCTCCTTGAGCAGCGGCACGAAGTGCTGCTCGAAGTCGACGAGGTTCTCGTCCATCGTGTGCTGGGCGTTGCGGCCGACGAAGCCGCATACGGCGTCGACGCCGAGCAGCTCGGCCGCCTCGAACGTCCGCATCATGAAGTCGTGCTTCTTCTGCCGCACCGCAGGATCGTGGTGCAGCATGTTGTCGAAGTAGCCGACGTCCGAGAGGCCGACCTTGTTGCTCTCGAGCGACTTGATGACGCGCTTGGCGCGGTCCTTGTCGAACGGCTTGCGCAGATCGAGGGTGTTGGCCACCGGATCGAGCATCGCCTCGGGCGGCACGTCGGTTTCCGTCGGGTGAAGGGCCGCCGACAGCTGGATGTAATCGGCCCCGAGCTCGTGCGCGAACTCGACCCACTCTTCGATGGCGCGGTCGGGATCCGGATCGCGTACCTCGCGCGGCGTCAACTCCTGCAGGGCGGCGGTCAGCACGCCCACCTTCATGAACCTGGGATCAAATGATGCCGTTGCCATTCAGTAACCTACCTTCGTCCAGACGCTGCCCTGCTTCGCGCTCTCGAGGATGGCTTCAACGATGCAGTTGGCGCGGTAGCCGTCTTCGAACGTTGCAAAAGCGGGGGGATGCGGATCGGTGGCCTTCTTCCCTTCCGCGATGAATCCGTAAATGTCGCGCATCAGGTTCGCGAACGCGTCGGCCCACGACTCCTGGTGTCCGCCGGGCAGGTGCGCGTAACCGCGTACCTCGGCGTCGATGAGCGAGGGATCCTTCTGCAGGATCTCATTCGCCTTGTCGCGATGGCCGAGCCACAGCTCGTTCTGGTGCTCCTGCCGCCAGCGAAGCGATCCCGCGGAGCCGCAGATTTCCAGGATCAGATCGTTCTTGTGCCCGGCGCAGACCTGGCCCACCGAGAAGCTGCCCTTCGCACCGTTGTCGAACCGGACCAGCACCGACGCCAGGTCCTCGACCTTGATGTCCACGAGGTCCACGTCGCCTCCGGCAGCGGTCGAGAATGCCTCGCGCGACCCGCGCGGCCGCTTGCGTTTCGGGATCACGGTGGTGATGTCGCCGAGCACGTGCGTGATGGTCAACCCGCTCATGTGCTGGGCGAGATCGCACCAGTGCGAGCCGATGTCGCCGAGCGCAGAGGACGCCCCACCCTTCGCCGGATCCAGACGCCAGGAGTAGTCGGTCTCGTTCAACAACCAGTCCTGAATGTAATAGCCGTGCAGAAAGCGGGGCGAGCCGATGTCGCCACGGGCGATCGCCTGTCGCGCGTGCTGTACGAGCGGGTTGCCGCGATAGTTGAACGTGACGGCATGGACGATCCCGGCCTTCGTCGCCTGCTCGACGAGCGATTTCGCCTCCGCCGCCGTCATCGCCAGCGGTTTGTCGGAGATGACGTGCTTGCCCTTCGCAATTGCCGCGGC
>JBOGIX010000390.1:0-3421 GCA_050744685.1 Vicinamibacterales bacterium
GCCCGGTGCTGCCGCCCGTGCCGCCGTGGTTCGGACATCGCGCGGTGTCGCCGTCGACGATCGTGATGCGTGCGGCAGAGACGCCGAGCTCTTCAGCGGCCATCTGCGCCATCGCGATGCGCATGCCGGTGCCGACGTCGACCTTGCTCGTGTAGATCGTGACCGAGCCGTTACGATGGATGACGAGAAAGCTGTCGACGGCTTTGGGATCGAGCGTGCGGCCTGGCTCCGGCAGTGCCGCAGCCGGCTGCTGCCCGGCCGTCGCCGATGGATCGAAGCCCATCGAAAATCCGACGACGAGCGTACCGGCGCCCGCGAGCAGCTCGCGCCGGGACCAGGTCGTTCCCGAGCGCCGTCCGCCATGCCTCATAGACGTCACCTTGCGCCGCCCGGTCGCGCGGCACTCGCCACCCGCATGATCGCGCGGAGGATGCGCGTATAGGCGCCGCAGCGACAGAGGTTGCCCGCGAGCGCTTCCTTCACCTGATCCTCGGTGGGCGTCGGGTTGCGGTCGAGCAGCGCGCGCGCGGTGACGATCATGCCGCTCGTGCAGTAGCCGCACTGGGCGGCCTGTTCGGTGATGAAGGCGGCTTGCAGCGGATCGGGCCGCGACGGCGTGCCCAGCCCTTCGATCGTCGTGACGCGGCGGCCGGCCGCGGCGCTCACCGGCACCATGCACGCGCGGACGGGTTCGCCGTCGAGGAGCACCGTGCAGGCGCCGCATTGACCCTGGCCGCATCCGTTCTTGGCGCCGCTGAGCGCCGGCCGGGCGCGGAGGGCATAGAGGAGCGGCTGCGCCGGGTCCCAGCTGTCTATGGAAGCGGTTCGACCATTGATTCTGATGGCGTAAGTAGGCATGCCGCTCTCCCGCATCTTACGTGAAAGGCCGATACGTTACAGGGCGAAGGTGGAAATTCCTGCGGAAGGGGTGTAGCCTGACGAACGGTTTCGATCAGAAAAGCGCGTGGCGGCACCGGCTCGTGTTCACGGTGATGTCACGGTGTCGGACGCGCCCCGTCGAGCGGAGCGGGGCATCTAGTTCGTTTGCAATCGCTTGCACTCTGGATCGTTTCGATACCCAAGGAGGGGCAGTGTATGAGGTGTAAGGTGAAGCACCAGTGGCAGGGCCAGTGCCGGAGCGGCATGTGGGCGATCCTGCTCCTGGTTCTCGGCGCGTCGTCGGCGTACGCGCAGTCCGACCGGGGGACCATCTCCGGCACGATCAAGGACGCCCAGGGCGGCGTCGTCCCAGGGGTCACCGTCACGGTGACGAGCACGCAGACCCAGCAGACCCGCACGACCGTGACCGACGGCAGCGGTTTTTACACGTTTCCCACGCTGGTGCCCGGCCGCTACGATGTGTCGGCCGAACTACAGGGATTCAAGAAAGCGAGCCGCACCGGCGTCCAGCTCGATGCCGCGTCCGCGCTTACCATGGACTTCGAACTAGCGACCGGAGCGGTTACCGAGGAAGTGACCGTCACCGCCGAGGCCTCGCTGCTGCAGAGCGACGTGGCCGTCAGGAAGACCGTCGAGGCCAAGGACATCGAGCTGCTCTCGTTCTCGGGGCGCAACCCGATCGGCGTGCCTGCACTGAAGGCCGGCGTGATCGGCGGCAATTTCAATAACGCCGGCTTCGACTCGCTGACGACCGGCGGCTTCAGCATCAACGGCAGCCGCTCGGACGAGAACATCATCTACGTCGACGGCGCGGTCGCGAGCCGCACGCGGTCCACCGGCGCGATCATCGGTGTGCAGAACGCCGACACCGTGCAGGAAGTGCAGGTACTCACCGCGAATTACATGCCGGAGTATGGCCGCGCCAGCGGCGGCCAGATTCGCTTCGTTTCGAAGAGCGGCAGCAGCCGCTACTCGGGAAGCGCGTCGTTCTTCTGGCGCGACGAGTCGCTGCAGGCGAATTCATGGGGTCGCAACCGCGCTGGCGGGACGCAGGCCGAAGGGCCCGCGCCCTTCGATTACAAGCAGTATGGCTACGCGTTCGGCGGCCCGATCCCGGGCGACATGTTCCGTGACAAGCTGTTTTTCTTCGGCGCACAGGAGTGGGTCGACTTCTTCCAGGT
The DNA here is from genome assembly GCA_050744685.1 of Vicinamibacterales bacterium. GTDB lineage: Bacteria > Acidobacteriota > Vicinamibacteria > Vicinamibacterales > 2-12-FULL-66-21 > JACCXG01. The sequence goes on from JBOGIX010000390.1 coordinate 2,082, forward strand.
CGCGACCAACACGGCGACCGTGCCGACCGAGGCGATGCGCCGTGGCGACTTCAGCGAGCTGCTGGGGTCGAACCGCTTCTTCAGCTCGCCGCAGATCATCCGCGACCCGCTGACCGGCCAGCCGTTCCCGAACAACGTGATCCCCTCCAACCGGCTGTCGCCGAACGGCGTCGCGCTGATGAACCTCTATCCGCTCCCGACGCCGGGCTTCCAGGGAACGGGCTCGCAGAACGTCATCATCGACAGCGACAACCCGCGCGACCAGCGGAAGGACAGCATCCGGTTCGACTACCGGCTGAACAATAGCAACCAGATCTTCTACCGCTTCCAGCGGTCGAACTGGGTGGCGATCGACGCGTTCCGCGGCACCTTCCCGTTCGCGCGCACCGACTGGGAGCGCCCGAACCGCACGCAGAACTTCAGCTGGACGAGCACGCTCTCGAACAACCTGATCAACGAGTTCGCCTACTCGCACTCGCTCGACGAGGTGTTCATCAACGTGTTCACGGAAAGCGGCCTGCACCAGCGGAGCCGGACCGGGGTCAACTACCCGTACATCTTCCCGGAGTTCAAGGAGATCCCGGACAAGATCCCGACCATCAACATCGACAGCTTCACCGGGATCGACGGCGGGCCGTACCCGGCGTTCTCGGCCGGTCCGATCCACACCTTCTCCAACACCGCGACCCTGGTCAAGGGGCGGCACACGTTCAAGGCCGGCGTGGTCGTCGAGTACTCTGGCGAGGACGACTTCGACCAGATCAACGTGAGCGCCATTCCCGGCGGCACGAACAACCAGAACGGGCAGTTCGCCTTCCGCAACAGCGCATCGGCGCGGTCCGGCCTGGGCATGGCGGACATGGCGCTCGGGCTTTACACCGATTATGCAGAGCTCGGTCAGCGCGCCTTCACGAAGTGGCGGGCGCTGGCCACCGACGTGTTCCTGCAGGACTCCTGGAAGCCCCGGGCCGACCTGACGATCGAAGGTGGATTCCGCTACGTGGTCTGGCCGCCGTGGTATTCGACGACCAACAACGTGGCCAACTTCGATCCGCGGTTCTACGACCCGGCGCAGCAGGCGATCATCAATCCGTCGACGGGCCGCCTCGTCGGCGGCAGCCGGTACAACGGCATCGTGCTCGCGGGCGATGGCTTCGAGGACGAGGGCAATGACCTGGTCGTCGCGAGCGATCCACGCGTGCAGGCGCTCTTCCGCGGCGAGCCGCGCGGGTTCTCGAGGACCCACTACAACGTGTTCGAGCCGCGGGTCGGCATGTCGTACTCGGTCAACGAGAAGACGATTCTGCGCACCAGCGCCGGGGTCTTCCACAACCGCGTCA
>JBOGIX010000391.1:0-8022 GCA_050744685.1 Vicinamibacterales bacterium
CGCCGAAGTTGTGGTCGTGCAGTTGTTCGATCGCGCGCTGCGCTTCCTCGTCGGTGGCCATCTCGACGAAGCCGAAGCCCCGCGCCCGTCCCGTCGCCATGTCGCGCATGATCTTCACGCTCTCGACCGTCCCGCAGCCCGCAAAGAGCTGCTCGAGATCCTGCTCCCCCGCGCTGTACGGGAGGTTGCCCACGTAGAGTTTTCTACCCATGACTGACTGTTCTCACTTCTGCCCCGCCGTGCGGGGCTGCTGACGTGTTTGATGATCCGGCGAGCGGATCGAAGATGGAGCGGGCAAGGCTCAGCAGTCTACGTTGCGGGGAAATGAGGGTCTGAGGGACGTCGTTTCGGCGCGGCACGCGAGGTACGGCAGGAGCTGCCTTCCACCTAATGCCACGGAGCATATCACGTTCTGAAAGGCAACCGACTTGCAACGTGCGCGGACATGCCACGACGAAAGGCGGGCCGCCCGGCCTCGCACCCCTCCGACGCGTCCGATACGCTGATCGACTGGGGGCGGCCGGAGCGCAACGCGCACATCCTCGACTGGCGCCAGCGAACGCACGAGTTCGGCCTCATTGCTGGTGACGAAACAGACGAGGCCGCCGTATTGCCGCCCGACAGGCTGCTCCGCGAGGACGACCCGGAAGCCTACGAAAACCAGGCGCTGGATCGGGAAGACGAGGCACCGCCGCGACGTACCGATGAGCTGGACGAGGAGGAAGAGATCCAGGCGCCCGGCGCGTCGCGCGAAGATTTGGATCTCGTCCGCGTCTACCTCAAGCATGTCGGCAAGCGAAAGCTGCTGAAGGCGAAGGAAGAGCAGGAGATCGGGGCACGCATCGAACGCGCCCGCGGCGCGCTGCAGGGCATCCTCGGACTCATCCCCTGCGCCGTCGACACCATTCTGGCGCTCGCGGCGGAAGTCAAGAAGGGCGCGCCGGCCGCCGAGTTGATCCTGCTCCCCGACGGCGGCGAGCTGAAACAGGACAAGATCGCGCCGGTGTTGAAGGCGCTCGACAAGGTGCGCCGCGCGCGCGACCGGGTGGACGAGTGCATGCGCCGGTGCGAGGATCGCCGCTCCACTGCCGCGTCGCGCGCCGGATATCGGGAGGAGATGGCGAAGGCCGACGAGCTCATCAGCGCGACGATGAGGGACCTCCCGCTGCGCCCGTCGCTCGTCGAGGACATCACCACGAAGCTGCGCGAGGTCAATCGACAGTTCGACGAGCTCGACCGGATTCCGCGCCCCGAGCGGACCGCCGTGCGGCACGCGCTCGAGAAACGCACGGGGTTGCCGCGGCGCCGGTTCTGCGAGATCGCCGCGCGCGCCCGCGAGCAGGAAGACATCATCCGCGAAGCCAAGCGCGATCTGCTCGAGGCGAACCTGCGGCTGGTGATCTCGATCGCCAAGCGCTACTCCAACCGCGGGCTGTCGCTGCTCGACCTGATCCAGGAAGGCAACATCGGCCTGATGAAGGCGGTCGACCGCTTCCAGTTCCGCCGCGGCTTCAAGTTCTCCACCTACGCGACGTGGTGGGTCCGTCAGGCGGTGGGGCGTGCAGTCGCGGACTACGGACGCACGATCCGGCTGCCGGTGCACGTCATCGAATCACTCAACCGCCTCACCCGCGAGCGACGCACCCTGGCGGCCAAGCTCGGGCGCGATCCGAGGCCGGAGGAGCTCGCCGAGAAACTCGAGCTGCCGGTCGGCAAGGTGCAGCTGCTGCTCGAGGCCTCGCGATCGCCAGCGTCGCTCGAAGCGCCCGTGGGCGAGGACGAGGAGACCCGGCTCGGCGACATGGTCAAGGACGCGGCCGCGCACTCGCCCGAGGAAGCGGCGATGCGCAACCAGATGGCGACCGAAGTCGAACGCGCCATGGCGCCGCTGACCGATCGCGAGAAGGAAGTCATGCGCCTTCGCTACGGTCTCGGCACCGATCGCGAGCACACGCTCGAGGAAGTCGGCCGGAAGCTGTTCATCACCCGCGAACGCGTGCGCCAGATCGAAGCGAAGGCGCTCGCGAAAATGCGCTCGGGGGGAAGAGCGGCGTAGGAAGGTTGGAACTGAGGAACGGGGGAACGCAACGGAACCGCCTTCGATACAATCTTCGCGTGCCTCTCCGCAAAGTTGTCTTCCTGCTCGCGCTGCTCCTGATCCCTGGTCCGCATGTCGCCGCGCAGGCGCCCCCGCCGGCGGCGGCGCAGGCGGCGCTCGGCGAGCCGCTCCTCGTGATGTCGTTCAACATCCGGTACGGAACGGCCAAAGACGGCGCCAACGAATGGTCCCTTCGCCGCGACATGCTGTTCGACGTGATTCGCCGGCAGAATGCCGATCTGATCGGGCTCCAGGAAGCCCTCGATTTTCAGATCGACGAGATCATCGCCGCCTCCCCCGCCTACGCCGTCGTCGGCGTGGGACGCGATGACGGGAGGAACGACGGGGAGTTCGCGGCGATCCTGTTCCGGAAGGATCGGTTCAGGGTGGCCGAGGCTGGAACGTTCTGGTTGTCCGACTCGCCGACGGTGCCGGCGTCGAAGTCGTGGGGCAACAACATCACGCGCATCTGCACGTGGGCGCGCTTCGTCGACCAGGACGGCCGCGGGTTCTATCACTACAATGTGCACCTCGATCACCAGTCGCAGCCGTCGCGCGAGCGCAGCACCGTGCTGCTGCGGGGCCGGATCGATACGCGGCAGGTCGCCTCGGATCCGGTGATCGTCACCGGCGACTTCAACGTCGGCGAGGCGAACCCGGCGATCGCCACCCTCACCGCGCCGAAGGAGTCGCCGGCCTTCGTCGATACCTTCCGCGTGCTGCACGCCGATGCCGGCGATGCCGGCACGTTCTCCGGCTTCGAGTTCGGCAACAGCGGCCGCGACAAGATCGACTATGTGCTCGTGCAGCCGGGAACCGAGGTCGTCGAGGCCGGCATCGATCGCTTCAGCCGCGACAATCGCTACCCGTCCGATCACTTTCCCGTCACGGCGCGCGTACGCCTGCGCGACCGCTAGCGCGCCAGGGCACGAGCCGGCACGAACCTGATGCTGCCCCCACGCCATCTGCGGGTCCGCGTGCTCGAGGCGCTCGACGAGCGCCTCAAGCAGTTCAGGCCGCGTGAAGAGCTCTGGCCGCTTCGCGTGCCCCACGAGCCGATCCTGATGGACGATGTCATCGACGCCGCGATTGGCGACGATCGGCGGTCGTTCGACCCGATCACGCTGCGCTCGCGCACGCTCCTTCACCTCGAGTGGCCGGACGGCAGCGCGTGGGAGGCGTGGATGGCCGTGCTGCCCTCGGGGTTCAAGCTCTATGGCGACTCGGGCGACGAGGAAACGCGGCTCCTCGCCTCGGGCGGGCGCAACGAGGGCGAGGACAGCGACCGCGCGTTCCTCGGGCTCTTCGCCGAGTCCGCCGGCGCACATTTCGGCATCGAGATGTCGGGCGGCGCCCCCGCCGTCGTGCGATCGTCGATCGGGGACCGCGAGTTCCTCGCCGAGCTGTTCGTCAACCTGTTCGAGATGACGGGGACGGAGGCGTCGGTCCGCGCGCAGCTGCCCCCGGGCGAGGGTGCGAAGAGCGAGGAGGGAAGCGATTTTCGCGCCGACGTGGAAGAATGGCTGGATCGCGCGCTTCGCGCGAAGAGCGCGCCAAGATACGGCGCCTCCCGAACGTTCAGAGGAGATCGCCGCAGATGAAAGTCGCGTACGTCTTCAATTCGCCGAGATCCGGCAGCTACAAGCTGGGCAAGATGATCCTGCCGCAGCTCGAGGCCGGCACGCACCGCGTCACGGTCGTCGGCATGTTCTTCTTCGACGACAACGTCTTCGTGCTGCGAAAGGGGGACCCTGTCGGGGAACGCCTCGCGAAGTTTGCCGGCGCAAACAACATGCTGCTGATGATGTGCGACATGTGCGCGCTCGAGCGGAACCTGGCCCAAGGGGAGCCGCGCTGGTGCGACGCGTCGGGCACGGGGCGCACGACGCCCGGCGAGTGCCACGTGAAAGACACCGTTGCGGGCGTCCAGGTCGGGTGCTTCCCCGATCTCTACGACGCGCTCGGCGGCAACATGCCCGACCAGGTGATCACGCTCTGAGCCGCGTAGGGAGACGCCCGGGTTCCGTCGTCATTTCTGGGCGGGAATCCGCACAGCGGTCCACGTGCCGTCCCCCGCACCTTCGTACTCGACGTTGCCTCGCATCCGATCGTTCTCGTAGACGCCGCTGAAGACGCCGGCCACGCGGGTGCCTTCCGCCTCGACGGCGATCGTGAACTCGACCTGGTTGTCCTTCACGGTGCCCTCGAGCCTCGATGTGCCGTACCGTCCTTCGTAGGTCCCGGTGATCTTCTCGCCCTCCTGCTCGAACGTCACGACCGGGCTGCCGGTGCCCATCGAGAGCTCGACCGTGAATTGCCAACGCCCGGCAATGTTGGCCGGCGCCGTCACCGGCGCGCCAGGCATCGCCGACATCAGAAGCAGGATCACGGCGCGAACCGCGTGTCTCATTCGCATGGAAGAGATGATACTTCGCCCATACGCCCGCCATTCCGCTTCCTCGAACATGCGACTTGGGCAGTTGAACGTTGGGGTCGGGAGTGGAAGCGATCAGATAAGATCGACTCTGCCAGGAGGGCGAATGGTCGATAACGACGGCATCAACAGCGAGGTTCGTTCGCGCGAAGAGGAGTACTTCCGGCGCAAGGATCGCGAGTTGATCGAGAAGATGCGGCAGGCCGCGGCAGCGGATGCGGCGCGGCAGGAGCTCGGAGCGCGCTCGGGGCTGCATGATCCGGCGCTGCTGCAGGAGCTGGCCGCGCTCGGCTTCACGCCCGACACCGTCGGCCTGCTCCCGCTCGTCCCGATCGTGCAGGTCGCGTGGGCGGAAGGGGGCGTCAGCGCGGAGGAACGTACGTTGATCGTGCAGCTCGCCCGGCAGCGCGGCATCGAGGCCGGCAGCGCCGCGGATCGACAGCTCGAGTCGTGGCTCCGCGAGCGCCCGTCCGAGGATGTATTCGCCCGCGCGACCCGGCTGATTCGCGCGATCCTCGACGACCCCTCCCAGGAACGCACCAATCTCCGCGCCGACGATCTGATTCGCCACTGCGAAGCGATCGCCAGCGCCTCGGGAGGGCTGCTGGGTTTCAGAAAGGTGTCAGCGGAGGAACAGGCGCTGCTCGGCCAGATCGAGGCCGCGCTCAAGGGGCGGTAGGGGAACTCGGGGCTCGGGGCTCGGGAAACGGGGGAACTCGGGAACTGGGAACCGGGGAATGTTCCAGTTCCCCGATTCCAGCCGTGACTACGCCAGCGGCAGCGGCGGGTTGGCGACCCATCCGATCTGCTGGTACATCGCCAGCATGTCGAAGCAGTTCCAGCCTTCGACAATCTGGCCGTTCTCGACACGGACGATGGTCATCCCGTAGAAATCCACGGGCTGCTCCGTGGGATCGCCGCCGAACGAACGCCCCGAATGCCGCGCCTTGACGTGGCAGTGCGCGGCCACTATTTCCCCCTCGACGACCGTGCGCAACACCTCGATGCTCAGATCGCCCAGCGCCTCCCGGAACGTCCTGAACAACGACTTGAATGCCGTTGGTCCCTGGAGCGGGCCGCCGGGCAGCCCGTAGGCAACGGCGAACGGCGCCATCAGCCGATCGATGGCCTCCTCGTTTCCCTGGTCCCAGACTTCCGCAAACCACGCCCGGACGATCGCATCTGGCGTATCAGCCATAAACACCTCCGCAGGGTTTCCGGAAGTATTCAGCCGGACGCGGCCAGCGTCAAATCGGGATCGGCGGAGGCGTTTGTAGAGCCTCCGACCTCCGCCCCACTTGCTGCGATCTCCTCCGCTGTCCTCCGCTCAACGCGCTTCGATCACGCTCAGCGGCGAACGCGTCGGCACCACCCGGGTGAGCGCGAAGCCGGCGCGGGCGAACAGCGCGCGGAACTCCTCTTCAGTCCGCTCGCGCCCACCCGGCAGCAGGAGCATTTCGAGGTCGAGGATCTTGCCGAAGTCCGGCTGGTTGGCAGGAAGCAGCACGGAGTCGAGCAGGATCACGCGGCCGCCCGGCTTCATCGCTCTTCTGATGTTGCTCAGGATCAGCGCCGCGCGGTCGTCGTCCCAGTCGTGGATGATGTGCTTCATGATGTAGGCGTCGCCTCCCTCGGGCACGGCCTTGAAGAAGTCGATCACCTCGGTGCGGCAGCGGTCCGCGAGCCCCTGTTCGAGGATGCGCGGCCGGGCGCCGGCGAGCACGTGTTCCAGGTCGCCAAGCACGCCCTGCATCTCCGGGTAGCGCTGCAGGATGGAGGTCAGCACCTGCCCGTGGCCGCCGGCGACGTCGACCAGGGTGCGGATGCCGGAGAAGTCGTAGGCGTCGAGCGCCGCCGGAATCATCGACGCGCTGAACGCGGTCATCGCATCGTTGAAGATCTCCGACAGTTCCGGATCGCGCGGGAAGTACTCGAAGACCGGCATGCCGACCGTTTTCTCCACCGCCGGTTGTCCGGTCGTGACGGAGTGCATCGCGTCGGCATACACCCGCAGGTGGAAGGGGTCGGCAATCCAGAGCGTCATCTCGTGGAGCGAGCCCGGCACGTCCGACCGCAGCAGCGCGCTCGCATCACTGTGACCGAACGTCCTGTCTGCGCCTTCCTGGAAGACGCCCACCGACGCGAGCAGCCGGAGGACGCGATAGAGCGCATCCTCGTTGGTGCCCGTGTCGCGCGCGAGATCGGCCGTGGACCGCGGTCCGTCAGCGAGGCGATCGGCGATCCTCAATCGCACGGCCACGTGAAGCGCGGTCGAAACCATGTACCCGGTACCGATCTGGAAAATGTGCTGCGCCGCAGCGATGGATTGAGCCTCGGCGGGAGACACTGCGTTGGACACCCGAACAATCCTCCTTCGGAATCGGACCACCCGGCCCGAGCCACAAGACAGCATTACGCCGCCGGCGCCCGATTGTTCCGCGCGCCACACACCCCCGCCGGTTCATTTGTCGACAATCGGTCCGAACTCCTTCACCTGCTCCTCGATCACCTTGCGATCGCCGACGATGACGATGACGGCCTTGTCGTCGGCGATGTACTTCTTCGCGACCTCGGATGCCTGCTGCGGCGTGACTGCGTACACTTTTTTGACGTACGTGCTCGCGTAGGTCGGCGGCAGCCCGTGCAGGTCCATGTATTCGAGCTGGTTGGTGATGCCGCCGCGGCTGGAGTTCTGCAGCACGTAGGTGCCAGCCAAATAGTTCTGGATGCCCGTCAGCTCCTCCTTCGTCGGCGGCTCTGCCTGCAACCGATCGATCTCCGCAAAGATTTCCTTGATCGAGGGACCGGTCACGGTGGTCGTGACATCCGCGTTTTCCGCCCAGTAGCCGTCGCGATGACGCACGGAGATCTCGCTGTAGGGAGAATAGGTATAGCCCTTGTCCTCGCGGATGTTCTTCGTGATGCGCGAGGCGAACGCGCCGCCGAGGATCGCATCCATCACCGTCATGGGAATGAAATCCGGGCTCGAGGGATCGATGGTCGGCGCGCCGATGATGATCGTCGACTGCGGCGCCCCGGGACGATCAACCACGTGCACCGCGCGCGTCGACGTCGGCCTGGCCTGGGGCGGCTCCGGCGGCGTGCCTTTTTCCCAACCCTGGAATGCCTTCTTGATGGTGGCTTCGACCCTCGCCGCGTCGAATCGGCCGACGACATACAGCCGCGTGCGACCGGCGCCGTATGTGGACTTGTAGAACTGCTGCACCTGCTCGAGCGTGTAGCCCTTGATCATCTCCTCGGTGGGAAACACCCGGCCGTATGGGTGATCGCCGTAAACCACGGCGCGGAACTTCTGCAGGGCGATCTGCTGCGGCTGGCTGAGCGACACGGCCAGGTTGCGGAGCATGTTTGCCTTGAGCCGCGGCAGCTCCGAGGCGGGAAACTTCGGGTTGCGGATGACGTCGGCGAGGAGCGCCGTGAACTGATCTCCGTACTCGCTCAGCACGTCGCCAAAGACCTCGGTGGTATC
>JBOGIX010000392.1:0-4858 GCA_050744685.1 Vicinamibacterales bacterium
CGGACGGGCACGTACTGCCCCGCCACGATGGGGAGCCCAATCGCGAGGATCGCTGCGAGAAAGGCGCCTGGGAGCCCGCCTCCGCTAAAGCTGCGGCGGGCAAGCGCCTGCATTCCCAATGGCCGCCCCGCCTTGGCCGCCATAGCGCAGAGCGCGAAGGTGGCTCGCGTGGATTCGCTCGCTGCGCGCTCTCGCGGCTCAGGTGTCACCGCCACTCAGTTCGCGATAGAGCCAGGCACGCGCCAGGCTCCAGTCGCGCCGCACGGTCGCGACGGAGACGCCCAGCACGTGCGCGGTTTCCTCGAGGCTGAGCCCGCCGAAGAAGCGCAGCTCCACCACCCGGCTCTGACGCGCGTCCAGCGCCTCGAGACCCGTGAGCGCATCGTCGAGGGCCACGAGATCGACGCCGCGGGGGGCGGGCAGGTCCGCCGCTTCCGAGAGCGAGACATGAAGCTGCCCTTTGCCGCGCTTGGCGCGGTTTCGCGTGCGCGCCACGTCTACCAGCACCCGCCGCATGATCTGCGCGGCCATGGCAAAGAAGTGCGCGCGGTTCTGCCACCGCACCTCCTTCCAATCGACGAGCCGAACGTAGGCTTCGTTCACGAGCGCCGTCGCCTGGAGGACGTGCCCGGGACGTTCGCCGGCCATATACCTGGCGGCGAGGCGATGCAGCTCCTGGTGGACGAGGGGTGTCAGGGCCTCGAGGGCCGCCTCGTCACCGGCGCTCCAGGCAACCAGCAGCTGAGTCACGTTTGCTCCGGTAGGCGGCATTCGAGCGCCCTAGCTTAGCAAAACCTCATCCGCCGCCTGCGTTAGCACTTTCGCACCTCGATGCCGCCTTCCTGGATAACAGGAGAAAAACGTCATGTTCAGAACCCGATTGTTTGGAGGCGTCCTGGTGCTGGCGCTCGTGGCGGCCACCGGACAGCAGGCACGCGCAACCCGATCCACCACCGGCGTCCTCGTCGAGTGGAACCAGATCCTGCAGGACACGATCCCCGGGGCGGGCGGCGTGATGGCGCCCCGCTTCTACGCGATGACACACATTGCCATGTTCGACGCCGTCAACGCGATCGAGCGCGAATTCGAGCCGTATCGCGTGCGCCTGAAGTATCAGGGAGGATCGCCGGAGGCGGCCGCAGCGCAGGCGGCGCACGACGTGCTCGTCGCGCTCAACCCGACTGCCACGGCCACCTACGATGCCGCACTCGCCACTCAGATCGGCACTCGGCCGTCCGGCTTCGTGCGGCGCGGCGCCGCGGTCGGTGCGCGCGTGGCGAAGGCAATCCTCGAGTGGCGTCAGAACGACGGCTGGGTGGTGACGATTACGCCGCCGTACGTGGAGCCGCTGCTGCCAGGGCGATGGCGGCCGACACCGCCCAACAACCCCACTGCCGCGTTCACGCACCTTCAGAATGCGACGCCGATGGCGCTGCTGACGGCGACGCAGTTCCTGCCCGCGCCTCCCCCGGCGCTGACGAGCGAGCGGTACGCGGCCGACCTGAACGAGATCAAGCTGATTGGCAAGTCGGACAGCGCCACACGCACACCGCAACAGACAGAGATCGCGCGGTTGTGGGCCGGTCTCGCCACTACCGGTACGGGCACGGCCACCACATTCTTCGCCGTGTGGAACAACGTCGTCCGCGATCTGATCGTGGAGCGCCGGCTCTCGCTCGTCGAGGGCGCCCGGCTGTTTGCACTCGTCAACGTGTCGATCCACGATGCCCTGCACACGACGCAGGCGAGCAAGTTCGTCTACGGTCTCTGGCGTCCCGTGACCGCGATCCGCGAGGCAGACAACGACCTCAATCCGGCTACCGATGCCGATCCGGCCTGGCTGCCGCTGCTCACGACGCCGCCCTATCCCTCATACGGCGGCAACCTGGCGACCATCGGCGCGAGCGCCGCCCGTGCCCTGCAGCTCGCGTTCGGCACGAACGATATCCCGGTGACGTTGACGTGGCGGCAGTCGGGTGGCCTTCCGGAGGTGACCCATAGCTTCGAAGGTTTCCAGGAAGCGGCCGACGAACAGAGCGAGGCGCGGATCTACGGCGGCATCCACTACCGGTTCGATCAAATGGCGGGCCAGAAGGCGGGCAGGGACGTGGCCGAGTTCGTCTTCGGGAACTTCATGAGAACTCGGAGAAGCTTCATCGATTGAGGCATCGTTCGCTGTCACGACTGCGATCGGATCACAAGAGCACAAAAGGAGGAAGGGAGTAGGGGAGGAGGGGATTCAAAGGCTCAACGGCGATCATGAGGCTCGGGATATTCGGAATTCATTGCTTCAAGATTTTCATTGATGGCCTTCAGTGGCATACGCTGGACTGACAGTCCCTTGCTCCCCTGCGCCCCTTCTCCTTTTGAGCTCTTGTGATCGCGACCGCAGCGTGACGTGTGGAGGCTGTGCAAAGTTGAAAGGCGAGGAAGTGGAGATGACTACAACGCAAGACGTCGACAAGGCGCAGCGACTTGCGACCGATCTCAAGGGGCAAGTCCGTGGTCAGATCCTGCGGCAGGGCGAGCCCGGATATGACGAGGTGCGTTCGGTCTGGAACGCGATGATCGATCGGCGGCCGGCGGTGATCGTGCGTGCGCTCGGCACAGCCGACGTGGTCGCGTGCGTGCCAGCCTCGCGCGAGCACGGCCTGCCGCTCTCCATCAAGGGCGGCGGGCACAACATCGCAGGGCTGGCCGTGTGCGACGGCGGGCTCATGCTCGACATGTCGCTCATGCGCGGCGTCTGGGTCGATCCGGCGGCGCGTGTGGCGCGTGCGCAGGCCGGCTGCCTGCTGGGCGACGTGGACCGCGAGACCGAGCTCCATGGCCTTGCCGCGGTACTCGGGTTCGTCTCCAACACGGGCTGCGCGGGCCTGACGCTCGGTGGGGGATTCGGATACCTCACGCGCCGATTCGGGTGGACGAGCGACAATGTGACGGCAATCGATCTCGTAACGGCCGACGGCCGCGTCGTGCGCGCCTCCGAGCGTGACAACGCCGACCTCTTCTGGGGGCTACGCGGCGGCGGCGGCAACTTCGGCGTCGCGACCAGCTTCGAGTACACGCTTCATGCGGTGGGTCCGGAGATCGTCGGCGGGGCGATCGCGTGGCGTGGCGAGGACGCGGATCGCGTGCTCGACATGTATCGATCGTTCGTCGCGCAGGCGCCGCGTGAACTGACCTGTGTCGCCGGCCTGCGCCTCGCGCCACCCGCGCCCTGGCTCGCCCCCGAGGTCCACGGCAAGCCCATCGTCGCGCTGTTCGTCTGCTATTCCGGTCCGCCGGCCGAGGGCGAGAAGCTGCTTGCGCCGGTGAAGGCGTTTGGCAAGCCGGTCGGCGACATCATCCAGAAGCGCTCGTACGTGTCGCAACAGATGCTGCTCGACGCGACGCAGCCGAAAGGGCGCCGCTATTACTGGAAGTCCGAGTACCTGCCTGCGCTCGAGCCGGCGCTGTTCGCGGAGGCAATCGCGCACGCGTCGCGGATCACCTCGCCGCATTCGGCCATCCTGATTTTCCCGCTCGATGGCCGCGTGAACGAACTGCCCGAAGACTGTTCCGCGGCAGGCAACCGCGATGCGGCGGCCGTCCTCAACATCGCGAGCGCCTGGGAACGCCCGGAAGACGATGCGCGCCACATCGAGTGGGCCAGAAGCGCGTGGAGGGAAATGCGCCGGTTCTCCACCGGCGGCACCTACATCAACTTCCTCACCGAAGAGGAGGGCGACGATCGCACCCGCGCCGCCTATCGGACCAACTATGCCCGCCTCGCGGAGGTCAAGAAGAAGTGGGATCCGGCGAACATGTTCCGCGCGAACAAGAACATTGCTCTGCCTGCATAATGTCGATCGGGGCCTTGCCCGCCGGAGCACTCGCAGTCCATGTGCGAACGTGGGTCGCGCGTCGGGACTCGGGGCTCGGGGCCCGGGACTCGGGGCACCGCGAAGGGCCCGAACAATAGGCCGCAACAGGCCGCCCGCGAGGATAAGGAATGCCGCAAGGCGGCCCCTGGTGGCAGCAGGCCGCCCGCGAGGACAAAGGATGCCGAAACGCGTGAGTTCCGGGGGTGGCTGGCCGGCCATCCTCTACACGCTGCGGACGGCGAACCACGTCGGCTGGGCGCCGCTGTGGCGCGCCATGCGCAGCCGCAACGCGTGCAAGACCTGCGCGCTCGGGATGGGTGGCCAGATGGGGGGCATGGTCAACGAAGCCGGCCATTTCCCCGAGGTCTGCAAGAAGTCCCTGCAGGCGATGGCCGCCGACATGCAGGACGGTATTTCGGCGGAGTTCTTCGCGCGGTATTCCCTCGCCGACCTGCGTGCGCTCTCGCCGCGCGAGCTCGAGTCGTGCGGCCGGCTCGTCTCGCCGATTTACGCAGGCCCGGGCGCCACGCACTATCGCGTCATCGGGTGGGACGAGGCGCTCGACCGTCTCGCGCGAGGGCTGAAGGCGAGCGGGCCCGGCCGCAGCTTCTTCTATTCCAGCGGCCGCTCGTCGAACGAAGCGGGGTTCGTGCTGCAGCTCTTCGCCCGCGTGTTCGGCACGAACGCCGTCAACAACTGCTCGTACTACTGTCACCAGGCGAGCGGCGTCGGGCTCACGTCGAGTCTCGGCACCGGCACGGCGACGGTCCAGCTCGACGACGTGGAGCATGCGGATCTCTATGTGCTCGTCGGCGGGAACCCGGCGTCCAATCATCCGCGTCTCCTCCGCAGCCTGATGGCGCTCCGCCGCCGCGGCGGCCACGTCATCGTGATCAATCCGCTCAAGGAACCGGGTCTCGTCAATTTCCGCGTGCCGAGCGATCCGCGCAGCTTGCTGTTCGGCAGCCGGATCGCCAGCCTGTATGTGCAGC
>JBOGIX010000393.1:0-2997 GCA_050744685.1 Vicinamibacterales bacterium
TCCCCGTGTATTTCAGCCGGGACGTGTTCGCGTCGGGCAACACGGTGCTGCTGAAGGCGGCGCCGAGCGCGGTGGCGCCCAGGCCGGCGCGCATCCTCTTCGTGGTGGATGGCGGCGTCGCCGAGGCGCACCCGGGCTTGATTGCAGCGATCACGGCATATTGCCGCGACCACGGCGGCGCGCTCGAGCTCGCCGGGCCGGTGATGGTGATTCCGGGTGGCGAGCAGGTCAAAAACGATCCCGCGCCGACGCAGCAGGTTCTGCAGGCGATCCACGATGCCTCGCTCGATCGCCACTCGTACGTCGCCGCGGTCGGTGGTGGCGCGGTGCTCGACACCGTCGGCTACGCCGCCGCGATGGCGCACCGCGGCATCCGGCTGATTCGTTTCCCGACGACGGTGCTGTCGCAGGACGATTCGGGGGTGGGCGTCAAGAACGGGATCAACGCGTTCGGACAGAAGAACTATCTCGGCACGTTCACGCCGCCGTTCGCGGTGATCAACGACTCGGCGTTTCTCGCGACGTTGTCCAATCGCGACTGGCGCGGCGGGCTGTCGGAGGCGGTCAAGGCGGCGCTCATCAAGGACGGCGCGTTCTTCGACACCATCGAACAGCACGCGTCGAGGCTGGCCGCGCGCGACCTGGCCGCCATGGAGACGATCGTGCGGCGATCGGCGGAACTGCACCTCCAGCACATCGCCACGGCCGGCGATCCGTTCGAGACAGGATCGTCGCGGCCGCTCGACTTCGGCCACTGGGCGGCGCACAAGCTCGAGCGCCTCACCGATCATCAGGTGCGCCACGGCGAAGCGGTCGCGATCGGCGTCGCCCTCGACACCACCTACTCCTACCTGTCCGGGTTCCTCCCCGAAGGGGACTGGAAGCGCGTGATCGCGTTGCTCCAGGCGCTCGGCCTGTCGGTCTACGCTCCCGAGCTCTCGCATCATGCCGGCGATCGTCCGGCAGTCCTGCGCGGGCTCGACGAGTTCCGCGAGCACCTGGGTGGACGGCTCACGATCATGCTGCTGACCGCGATCGGCGTGCCGTTCGACGCCCACGAGATCGACAAAGGGGTTATGCTGGGCAGCATCGAGGTCCTCAGGAGCATCGAGGGCCAGCGCCGACCCGAGGAGCCGCATGGACACCCGATCCCCACTCAGCCCGAAAGAGCTGGTCGATGAATATTTCATCGAGAACCGCACCCGGCTGCTGGAAATTGCCGCCTTTCTCGACCGTCTCGACCGCACCGATCCCGCTTACGCGTCCCGGGACTTCCGGATGAAGGCGTTCGCCGACGGGCTGCGCGGGCTCGCCGAGGGCGGAAACCGGCTCGATCGCCTGCAGCTGCTCTTCAGCGATCCGACGAAGGAGCCGCTCGGCGCGCTCGATCGCAAGAGTGCGTTCGGCGCTTACGATCGCACGGCGAAGTAAGTCGCCAGTTTCCGGTTGCCAGTTGCCAGGATGTCAACTGGTCACCAGTAATGAATGCTGGAAACTGGCAACTGGCAGCTGGAAACTGACAGCAGAGAAGGGCAAGCGGCAATGAGGTACATCGACCATCACGCTCATATGGTGTCGCGGACGACCGACGACTATCAGCAGCTGGCGCTCACCGGCTGCGTCGCCGTCACCGAACCGGCGTTCTGGGCCGGCTGGGATCGCAGCGGCGCCGACAGCTTCGAGGACTATTTCAAGCAGCTCACCGAGTTCGAGCCCGCGCGCGCCGCGCAGTACCGCATCCAGCATTACACGTGGATGGGGATGAACCCGAAGGAATCGGATGACCGCGAGCTGTCGCGGGAGGTGCTGCAGCGCATCCCGAAGTACCTCGACCGACCGACCGTGCTCGGCATCGGCGAGATCGGGCTGAACCGGGTCACGCGCAACGAGATCGCGACCTACACCGAGCAGGTGGAGCTCGCCGCGGCGCACCGCCAGATGATCCTCATCCACACGCCGCACCTCGAAGACAAGTTGAAGGGCACCCGCCTGACGGTCGACGTGCTCAACAGCTTCCCGCGGCTCGAGCGCGAGCGCGTCATGGTCGATCACGCCGAGGAGCACACGCTGCGGCTGATCCTCGACAACGGATACTGGGCCGGTCTCACGCTGTACCCGCAGACGAAGGTGTCGGCCCCGCGGGCCGCCGACATGATCGAGCGCTTCGGCCCCGACCGCATCTGCGTCGCGGGCGCGTGCGACTGGGGCCCGAGCGATCCGATCGCCGTGCCCCGCTTCATCATGGAGATGCGCCGCCGCCGGCACGCCGAGGCCTTGATCCACCGCGTGGTGTTCGAGAACCCGGTCCAGTTCCTGAGCCAGAGCCCCAAGTTCCGCGTGCAGCCAGACACCGCGCGCGACGGCGTCTTCGCATGAGCGAAATGCCAAAAATGCCAAGAATGCCATGAATGCCACGAACGGGCTTCCGCATCGCCGGAAACGGGGCACGCCCCGGCAGCCCTCGCAGCCGTTGCTCCCTTGCATCCTCCGTTTGTTCCGCACTTCCCAAACGCGAGCATCTCTGCATGTGTGACGGTCCTCCCTCTCCCAGCATTCCTGGCATTTCCGGCATTCCTGGAATTCCTGGCATTCATGGCATTCATGGCATTCATGGCATTCCACCCTAAGTGATCCTCCCCGGCGGTTCCCACCTCACGTACTGCACGAACATCCACGCCGCGGACGGCTGGGAAGCGGTCTTCGCCAACGTCCGGCGGTACGGGCCCGCGCTCAAGGCGCGATTCGCGCCGGGCGGGCCGTTCGGGCTGGGACTGCGGCTCTCGGCGCGTGACGCGCGCGAGTTGCGGGAAGGCGCGAAGCTGCGCGAGTTTCGCGCGTTTCTCGACGACCAGGGCCTCTACGTCGCGATCATCAACGGATTTCCGTACGGCCCGTTTCACGGCACGCCGGTCAAGGCCAACGTCTACGCGCCGGACTGGCGCGACGAGGCACGGGTCGAGTACACGCTCGACCTGGTGCGGATCCTGAGCGCGCTCC
>JBOGIX010000394.1:0-4577 GCA_050744685.1 Vicinamibacterales bacterium
CAGTAGTACCCTTCTCCGTTGTCGAAGTCGACGAGCCAGAGGCCCTTCACCTCCAGCCCCAGAGCGCGGACCTCGTCGGCCCAGCCGGTCACGACGTCGTTCAGCGCGCCCGACAACTGGGCGTGCACCGGGTCCTCGTCGCCAAGCCCCTTGATCTGGGATGCGAGGGTTTCGGCCCGTCGTACGGCTTCGGCGGTCAGGTGCTTGACGTGGGGCAGCAGCTCACGGGCCTGCTGCAGTGAGAAAATAGGTCGGTCCATCAGCCCGATTATAATTGGTGCCCTTTGAGGCTCTTCTCCTCGCTGACGAACCGGATCTTCGTCGCGAGCGCGCTGCTCGCGGTGGTTTCGATTGCCATCGGGATCTACCGGGTGAACATCGCCGTCACGGCGCAGACGGACCGCGACCTGCAACGCGGCCTCAACGAGGCCCGCTCCCTCATCGAAGAGAACCGCCTGATCCGCCTCGAGCACTTCACGAAGGAAGCGCGCCTCATCGCTGACCTTCCGCGGCTGAAGGCGGCCATCGAGCCCGGCGACGCGGCCACCGCGCGCGGCGTGGTGGAAGAGTACCAGCAGCAGCTCGCCGCCGATCTGTTCATGGTGACCGATCGCCACGGCCGTGTGCTGGTGCAGCTGACAGCCGGCGATTTCCCGCCGGACGGGAGCGTGCTGCCGGCACTCCGCGCCAACGAACCGGCGCGGGAAGCCAGCACGTTCGTGGTCCACCAGCGCGGAATCCTGCAGCTCGTCTCGGTACCGATCTGGATCAACCCGGACGCCCCCAACATCCTCGGCACGCTCAGCGTCGGCTTCAGCCTGGACCGGCGGCTGGCGGCGCGCTTCCGCCTGCTCACGAACAGCGAGATCGCATTCGGCGTGGACGACAGGATCCTCGTGTCGACGCTGCCGTCGAGCGGGTGGACGGTCCTCGCGCCACTCCTTCGGCACGAAGGCGACCCGGAACGCGTCTGGCTCGGAGACGACGAATATCTGGCGCGAACGATCGAGCTCGGTCTGGACGGCACCACCATCGGTCCCGTCAAGGCGGCGCTGCGAAACACCGAGCCGGTGGTGAAGGCCATCATCCTGCGCTCGCGGACGGAGCGGCTGGGTTTCCTGAGCGCGCTGCACACTTCGCTGCTGGTCACTGCCGGAATCGCCGTGCTCGCGGCCACGGTGCTGAGTTACGGCGTCGCTCGAACGGTCACCCGCCCGCTCGGCACGATCACCGCCACGATGAGGGAAATGGCCGCGACGGGGGATTTGACGCGAAAGATCCCGCTGCCTGCGAACCCGCGGTGGGAGGACGAGGACGCGCGGCTCCTCGCCTCCACGTTCAACACGATGACCGAATCGATCGACCGCTTCCAGCGCGAGGCAGGGCAACGGGAGCGATTGTCGTCGCTCGGGCGGCTCTCGACGGTGATCGCGCACGAGATCCGGAATCCGCTGATGATCATCAAGTCGGCGCTGCGAGGCCTGCGAAAAGATCAGGTGACCCCGTCGGACGTCGAGGTTGCGGTCGCCGATATCGAAGAGGAGATCGCCAGGCTCAATCGGCTGGTCACCGAGGTGCTCGACTTCGCCAGGCCGATCAGGTTCGAGCTCGCCCCGGCGGACGTGAACGCCCTGTGCGTCGACGCGGCGGAAGCCAGCGGCGCCGACGGCAACCCGCTCCCGGTCGCCTTCAGCCTCGATCGCCGCATGCCGTCGCTCGTCACCGACGCCGAGCGGCTCCGCCTCGTCCTGGTCAACGTGCTGACCAACGCGCGGTGCGCGGTGGCTGCCCGCGACGGCCAGGTCCCGCCCCAGCAGGCCATCGCCCTGGCCACCCACGTCGCCGGCGGGACGCGCGCGGTCGTCGAGGTCCGGGATCGCGGCGTCGGCATCGCCCCCGAAGACCTGCCGCGCATCTTCGACCCCTACTTCACCACCCGCCGGACGGGCACCGGCCTCGGCCTCGCCATCTCCCGCAACATCGTCGAAGGGCTGGGCGGGACCATCGCCGTCCAGAGCCGCCAGGGGGCGGGGACGACGGTACGTATCGTGCTGCCGCTCGGCTGATGCCAACGCAAGGGACCATCCTGCTGGTCGACGATGAAGCCAAGATCCTGAACGCGCTGGCGTCGGCGGTACGGGCCGACGGCCACGAGGTGGTGGCCGTCACCAACCCGCGCGAAGCACAGAAACTGCTGGCGCAGCGGATGTTCGACGTGCTCGTCGTCGACAACCTGATGCCCGAGCTGAGCGGACTGGATCTCTTCCGCGAGCTCGCGGCGGCGACGACGCCCGGCGAGCGGCCGCAAGTGGTGATGATGACCGCGCACGCCACCGTGGAGAGCGCGATCGAGGCGATGCGGCTCGGCGCGTTCGACTACCTGCAGAAGCCGTTCGAGATCGATGAGCTGCTCGTGGTGGTGAACCGCGCGCTCGATCATCAGCGGCTCCGCACTGAGCATACCTACCTCATTCACGAGCGCGACGCCGACTTCAACCACTACGGCATCGTCGGGCGGAGCCGGCGGATGCTGGAAGTGATCCACACGGCGGAAGTAGTGGCGCGGACGAAGAGCACGATACTGATCACCGGCGAGACCGGCACGGGCAAGGAGATGGTCGCGCGCGCGATTCACTATCACAGCGCGCAGCGCGAGATGCCGCTCATCAAGGTGAACTGCGCGGCGATCCCGGAATCGCTGCTCGAGTCGGAGCTGTTCGGCCACGTCCGCGGCGCGTTCACCGGGGCAACATCGAGCAAAAAAGGGAAATTCGCGCTGGCCGACGGCGGCACGATCTTCCTCGACGAGATCGGCACGATGACCGGCGCGCTCCAGGCCAAGCTGCTGCGCGTGCTGCAGGAACGTGAGTTCGAGCCGCTCGGTTCGGAGCGGACACAGAAAGTCGACGTGCGCGTGATCGCGGCAACCAATCGCGACCTGCGTCAGCTCGTGAGCGACGGGCGCTTCCAGGAAGATCTCTACTACCGGCTGAACGTCATCCCGATTCACATGCCACCGCTGCGCGAGCGCCGCGACGACATCCCGATGCTCGTCGATCACTTCGTGCAGAAGCACGCGCAGCGCGCCGGCAAGCGCATCGACGGCATGGCGCCCGGCGTGCTCGAGACGCTGCGCGGCGCCGACTGGCCGGGCAACGTGCGCGAGCTGGAGAACACGGTCGAGCGCGCGGTGGTCTTGTCGCCAGCCACGGTGATCGGACCGGACACCGTGCGCATCCTCGCGCCCGCATCCACGGCGCAGAGCGGACTCCCGTCGCTGAACCTCAGGCAGAACATCGACTGGGTCGAGCGCGAAACCGTGCGCCGCGCACTCGACTCGTCCGGCGGCGTGAAGAAGGATGCCGCCGAGACGATGGGGATCAGTCAACGGGCGCTCTCGTACTATCTCGCGAAACACCGCGTGGATTGAGGCCGCGGGCGCGCCCGGTCGTTCAGTTACGCCCCACGCAACCTCTTACGTCCCACGTAATCCCACAAGCATCCAGACCGGGAAAGCGCCCGTTTCCGCATCCTCCGTCGCAGGCATGCGCCTTGCGGATGCCGTCCGCCAATGCTCACGAGACGTGTGACGACTTTGATGAAGCTGCGTACCTCGAGCGCGCGCACGCGCGCGAAAGACTATGCCGCAAGATGGCCCCCTGGGCGCAGGAGGCCGGCCGCGAGGATAAAGAATACCGCGCTGGCCGTCGTGGCGACGATCGGCCTTGCCAGCTGCGACGAGAGCCTTCGCGACGTCACGGGACCGTCGCCGGACCTCGTCCCTACCTTCGACAGCGTGAACCAGGAGATCTTCCAGACCACTGACGGCGCAGGACGAACGGCCTGCGCGAACTGCCACACCGGGCGCATTCCGAACGTCAGCATCAACTTCAGCCCGGGCGCGGACTCGTACGCGCTGATGGTGAACGTGCCCAGCCGGCAGCGTCCCGACCTGATGCTGATCGCGCCGGGCGATCCGGAGAACAGTTACCTGATTCACAAGCTCGAAGGCCGCAGCGGCATCGCCGGCCTGCGCATGCCGCGCAACGGCCCGCCCTACCTGACCGACGGCCAGCTGCGCGTTCTCAAACGCTGGATCGAGCTCGGCGCGCCGCGCTGATTGGGACAGATTGACGCCGGAGTTCACTCGATTGCTTGTGGCTTCCGGCTTTAGCCGGAAGTCTAACGGCGCGATCTTCCGCCTGAAGGCGGAAGCCACCCGATTGGTACAGCAAGAGGCCGACCGCGAAGACAACGAACGCCGCCGCAAGGTGGGCCCCCGGCAGCAAGAGGCCGACCGTGAGGACAACGAACGCCGCCGCAAGGTGGCCCCCTGGCAGCAAGAGGCCGACCGCGAGGACAAGAGATGACGAGTGTTTTCACAGCAGCGGCACTGCTCGTATTGACAGCCGGCACGCCCGCGCCGCAAAAGCCCGCTCCGGCGGCGCAGGATGAGGCCGCTCCGAGCGATCGCGCGGTGAACCCTGCCCAGCCCGACTTCACGCTGGTCGGGTTGCCGACGACGCTGCGGATGCCGCGGTTCGCGAGCGCGTTCCGTGTGACGCACCGCTTCAATC
>JBOGIX010000395.1:0-2124 GCA_050744685.1 Vicinamibacterales bacterium
GGTCTGTACCGCCTCTTCGCGCTGGTCATCGTCCTGGCCGCTGCCACGTGGGCGGCGACGCCCGCGCTCACGGCCGCACATGTCGGCCAGGCACAGGCGCCATCTCCGCCCGCCGTCTCCACGGCGATCGCCCCGGCACCCGTACTCACGGACGCCGAGATGGAGCGCTTTCTTCGCACCGCCAGGGTGGTCAAGACCAAGGGGGTGTCCAAGGGTGTCACCGGGTCGACGAGGGCGACGCTGTCCGACGGCGCCTTGACGCACGACGCGCACATCCAGGTGATCGACGAATACAAGCGCGAGTTCCGGACGCAGTTGAGCATCGAATTCGACTTTCGCGACAGCTGGTCGTTCAACATCGCCGCGTACAAACTCGATCGGCTGATCGGCCTGAACCTGGTGCCGGTGAGCGTCGAGCGCCCCTATCGTTCGCGCCCCGCAGCGATCACCTGGTGGGTCGACGACGTCGCGATGGACGAAGGAGCGCGGGTGAAGAACAAGATCGAGGCGCCGCCCGACAAGGCGCCGTACTGGCACCGCCAGATCTACATGATGCGTGTGTTCGATCAGCTCATTTACAACACCGATCGCAACCTCGGCAACATGCTGATTGGCAGCGACTGGCGTCTCTGGGCCATCGACCACACGCGCGCGTTCCGCAAGCAGACGGCGTTGAAATCGCCGACCCACGTCAGCCGCTGCGATCGCCAGATATTCGATCGCCTGAAGGCACTGACCCTCGAGGTGCTGAAGCGCGAGCTGGGCAGGTACCTGGACGAAGGCCAGATCAAGGCAGTGCTGGCGCGGCGCGATGCGATCGTCGCGCGGCTGGAGAGCCTCGGACCGCAAGCGCTGTTCGAAGGCCGCCCGGGGACATGATTATCCGGGGCTTCGCCCCGGACCCCGGCTCGGTCGCTCGCGTCCTTCGACGCAGCTCAGGACGCCTCGAGTATCGTCGAGAGGCGGGGGCCCCGGAACCCGGCTCGCCCCGCTGCTGCTGGCTAGCGCCGCTTCCTCGAGTGCCCCTGCCGGGACGCCACGCTCTTTTCAAGCGTCTGGCGCACAGCCCTGAGCTCACGCTCCTGTTCGCGACTCACCTCCGGCGCTTTCAGCCGCAGATCCTCGAGCGCCGCCAGGATCGTCCCGGCAATCACCAGGCGCGCGAACCACTTCCGATCCGCCGGTACCACTACCCACGGCGCGTGCGGTGTGCTCGTGCGTCGGATCGCCTGTTCGTAGGCGTGCATGTAATCCGGCCACCGATCGCGCTCGGCGAGGTCGCCGGTCGAGAACTTCCATCGCTTCGCCGGCTCCTCGAGCCGTTTCAGGAAGCGGCGCGCCTGCTCCTCCTGCGACACGTGCAGGAAGAACTTGCGGATGACGCAGCCGTTGCGCGCAAGATGCCTCTCGAACGCGTTGATGCTCTCGAAGCGGTCGTCCCAGATCCGCGAAGTAACGAGGGAGGGCGGCAGCCGGGCCGACGCCAGCATCTCGGGATGCACGCGCACGACGAGCACCTCTTCGTAATGCGAGCGGTTGAAGACGCCGATGCGCCCGCGTTCGGGCAGGCGCACGGCGGTGCGCCAGAGGAAATCGTGATCGAGCTCCTCGGCCGAAGGGGCCTTGAACGAGAATACCTGGACGCCTTGAGGGTTCACGCCCGAGAAGACGTGCTCGATCGCGCTGTCTTTCCCGGCGGCGTCCATCGCCTGGAAGATCAGCAACAGGCTCCACTGATTCTGTGCGTACAGCGTCTCCTGCTGCGCGGCGATCGCCGCCACCGCCTCGCGCAGGAGCGCGTCGCCCTGCTCCTTGTCGGCGAAGAATCCCCGCGTGTCGTCAGGCGCGATGTCGTCCAGCCGGAACTTGCTCGGCTTCGAGATCAGAAAATCGGCCGCCAGCGCGACCAGGTCCTTCGCCGCCATGCCTCACTGACCCGAGCTCGAGGGCACTGTCAGCGTGTGCTGTTCGTACGGCCGCAGGTGCCACTCGAAGAACGTCCACACGCGGTTCCACGAGTCCCGCTGCTCCGGTGTGTCGTCGCGTTCGAGCGTCTGCATGTTGGTGCGCCGGTTGAACGTATGACCGCCGCCTGCCGGCCCGGGCGGGGGATCCACATAAATC
>JBOGIX010000396.1:0-3569 GCA_050744685.1 Vicinamibacterales bacterium
GGTCCGGTCGCGAGGCGAAACCCGTCGTCATAGCCGGCAGGCTCGGCTGCCGGCGCGGCAGCGATCACGGCAGGTGAGTCGGACGCGGCGTTCTGTGCGTGAACTGGCTGAGCGGCGCACGCGACCAGGCCGGCGGCGGTCGCAGCGCGAAGAAAACGCAGGTACATGAATGTTCGTCTCCGGTGAGAAGTTACAGCGGTGAAATCGCGGTCCCGTTGTTGTAATCGGCAGCGAAAGTCGGGGCTTGAGAAGGGCAGGATCGGGCAGTGGCGGAAACGCTGCAGGCCGCGCGTCTGCTGCTGGCTCGCCTCGCTACGCCGAGGTTTCCTGTAGCGATGCCGCGTGCGGAACGGCGCCCGCCGACAGTGTCTGCGCGATCCCGGACAGACTACGATTCCGCTTGCCCGATGAGTGCGCGGTCGACGACCTGTTTGAACTGCGCGAGCGAAAATGGCTTTCCGATGAACGTTTCACCGCCGCTCAACACCCGGTGCAGCACGGGATGGTCTCCGCACCCCGACATGAACAGTACGCTCAGGTGCGGCACGCGTTGGCGCAGACTCCTGGCCACGTCGGCGCCATTCGCGCCTGGCATGATCAAATCGCTGATGAGCAGATCGATCGTACTGACGTCCTCGTCGCGGAGCGCGACGGCTTCTGCGCCGTTCGCAGCCACCACCAACTCGTATCCCTGCCGGCACAGCACGCGCGACAACATCTCGCGCACGGGCATTTCGTCTTCCACGAGAAGAATCTTCGGCCGCTGCTGGCACGCTGCGTGGACGTTCACTTGGCAGCTCCTTTCTCACCGGAGCCGTGCTCGCCGTGCGAAGGCGCCGCCGGAGGATTCGCGTGCGCCGCGCCCACGGGCTGCCCTTCGAGCAGGTCCCCGGGCGCCGCTCCGCCGGGCCGCTTGTCGGGGGGCGCCGTATCCATGCGCCTGACGAGAATCGATATCCGCCGGTTGCGCGCGTCGAGCGGGTTGTCGGCAAATCGCAGCCGGGTATCCGCGTAGCCGCGGACCGCCTCGATCTGCGTCGGCCCGAGGCCGTGCTGCTGCATCTCGCGCCGCGCGGCGTTCGCGCGCTCGCTCGACAGCTCCCAGTTCGAGAACACGTCGGCCGAATGATACGGCCGGCTGTCGGTGTGTCCCTCGAGCGCCACTTTGTTCGGCAGCTGGCCGACCTGCGCGGCAATCACGGAGAGCAGCTTGACGCTGCCGCTTTTGAGCGCCGAGCTGCCGACTTCGAAGAACCCATCGGTCGCCGACTCGAGCAGCTCGATGCGCAGCCCTTCGGGCGTGACCTCAATCTGGATGCGGTCCTTCAGCGACCCGAACTCGGGCATGTTCTGGAGGGCCTTGCGGAGCGAGTCGGCCGCCGCCTCGAGCGCGGCCTTTGCCGCATCCACGTTGACCGGCGTTTCCGCGCTCACGCCGCTGGCGCTCCCGTTCAGCAGCCCCTGACGCGCCGCCGTGTCGAACAGCCCGGGATCGCGGAAATACGACGCGACCGCCGCGCGCGTCTGCGCACTTTGTGCCACGATCCACATGACCAGGAAGAACGCCATCATCGCCGTCACGAAGTCGGCGTACGCCACCTTCCACGCACCGCCGTGGTGGCCGTGGCGTCCGTGGCCTTTCTTTTTGATGATGATGACTTGATCGGTCTTACTCATTGTCAGTCGCCAGTAGCCAGTTCCCAGTCGCCAGTTTTCACGCTGGTTGCCAGTGGCCAGTTGTCACGCCCGGTTTCACCTGGACACTGGCAACTGGTAACTGAGGTCGTCAGTTCCCTACGCCGCCATCTGCGCCGGCGCGTCGGACTTGGCGGCGTTGCGGCACATCTGCTCCGTTTCATTGAAGGACGGGCGCACGTTGTGCGGCAGGACGCGGCGCGCGAACTCGATGGCGATCGCCGGCGGCTGTCCCTTGTAGACCGCCAGCAGTCCTGCCTTGATGCAGATGCAGTAGTACTGATCGTCGCCGACCCGCATCTCCAGGCTCGTCGCCAGGGGCTGGATGAATCCGTATGAGATCAGGATGCCGAGGAACGTGCCGACGAGTGCCGCGCCCACGTGGTGGCCGATCTCCGAAGCCGGGCCGTCGATGTGCCCCATCGTGATCACGATGCCCAGCACGGCCGCGACGATACCGAGGCCGGGCAGCGCGTCGCCGATCTTCGTCATCGCCGAGGCCGGCTTCAGCGCTTCCTCGTGGTGCGCGCGCAGGTCCTCGTCCATCAGCGCCTCGAGGTCGTGGGCGGCGATGCCGCCGACGATGATCACCTTGGCGGAGTCGGCGAGGAAGTCGACGGCCTCGTGGCGCGCGAGGAACTTCCGGTACTTCATCATGATCGGGCTCTTCGCCGGATCCTCGAAATGCGACTCGAGCGACATCACCCCCGACTGCTGCACCTGCTTGAAGATCAGATACAGCATCGAGAGCAGCTCGGCGTACTCCTGCCGCGAGATGCCGCCCGTCAGGAGCGCCTTCACCTGCGCCAGGATCTGCTTCAGCACGGCAGGAGACGTGCTGATCATCAGGCTGCCGGCGGCGGCGCCGCAGATCACGACGTACTCCGAGGGCTGGTACAGGACCGCGAGCGCACCGCCCGCCATCAGGTACCCACCGACCACGGAGCCCAGGACGACTAGAAGACCAACGATAATCAGCACGCGCGTTCCTTCCGCATCGTGAAGGGAATCGGCAGAAGGCAGGCGATCTTCAGCCCTCAAGCCTGGCGTGTGCGTGCCGATTGATTGTGCACACCACTATGCGCACACTGATCCTGGACGACGAGCCTGCAATCGTGGAGCTTCTTGCGCGCGCGTGTGCGCGTGAGGGGCACGCCGTGCGGAGCTTCACCTCATCGGCCGAAGCCCTGATCTACCTGGCGACGGCGCCGGTCGATCTCCTGATCACCGACATGAACATGCCCGGGCCGGACGGCCCGGCGGTGATTCGCGAGGCGCGCCGCCTCCAGCCGGAGATCTTCACGTTGATGATCACCGGCCACGCCGGCGACTATCCGGTCGACGAGATTCTCGCCACCGGCACGGCGGACGTCATGTTCAAGCCGTTCCACATGAACGAGCTGAAGGCGCGGCTGGCGCTTGCCGACCGTCGCCGGCAGCTGATCCATCACCTGCACAGCCAGCGGCAGGAGCTGCAGGCCACCAGCAACGCGATGATTCACGGCCTGCAGTCGGAAGTGCAGGAACTCCGAAGCCGCGGCTAGCGTGTGAGTAGACCGCTTGTGGCTTCCGGCTTTTTAGCCGGAAGTGTGCGCCGCGGCGCCGATCTTCCGCCTGAAGAGCGTGTGAGTTAATGGGTGGCTTCCGGCTTCAGCCGGAAGGATTCGCCGAAGATCTTCCGCCCGAAGGCGGAAGCCACCCGCTCAGTGGGCGATTTATTCGTCACGCTCTGAACGCGGAAGCCACCCGATTGGCAGAGACGTCGAAGCGCGGCGCTCAGCGTGCGACCAGCACGCCGGCCAGCCTGGTCGCCCCGATCGACGGTGTCGTCATGGTGACCGACACGCGCCGCGCCGCGGACGTCGCTGCCTGGC
>JBOGIX010000397.1:0-7446 GCA_050744685.1 Vicinamibacterales bacterium
GCCAGGATCCGTTCGCCGTCCGGATCGTGCGCCAGCGCGTACAGCAGGTGCTCCAGCGTGAGGTGGGTGTGCCGCCGCGATGTCGCCTCACGGTAGGCAACGGTCAACACGATTTCCAGAGCGGGGCTGAACACGTAGGATCCCTGTCTTCCTATTTGAGAATCGATCAGGCCCGCCTCCGCGAGCCGCGAACCTTGACCCTGCCGAACCGCGAACCCTGAACCAACCGAGCCGCGACACCGCGAACCGCGAAGCACCGAGCAAAAGAGCGCGAAGCGCGAGCGCGCGAGGGTTATTCGGGTTCCATCGCCGCACGCAGCGGAAAACCGTTGTCCCTCGCGCGATCGATCACCGTCGCGACTTTCGTCTCCGCGACCTCGAACGGGTAGACGCCGCAGAGTCCCTTTCCCTGCGTATGCACCATCATCATGATGCGATACGCTTCGGCCGGCTGCTTGTGGAACACCGTTTCCAGGATCTCGATCACGAAATCCATGGTGGTGTAGTCGTCGTTCAGCAGCAGGACCTTGAACAGCTCAGGCTTTTTTGTCTCCTGACGGGTGCGCTCGAGGACCTCGCCAGATGTATGGCGATCGGGATCGGCCATGGCTGCTGTCTCGATTGTAACCGGCTTCGAGCTTCCAGCCGGCTCGGAGTCCAGGCCTGGCTCGAGCTACTGAACCTTGCATCACCAGCTGGAAGCTGGGAGCTGGAAGCTGGGAGCTGGAAGCTCCACAATACAAAACGAATGACCACCCTGGCCGCCGGCATCGATTATGTCGACCTGAATTTTCTCGGCTATCCCGAGATCATCACCACCGCCGTGCTCCATGGGACTTCCGGTGTCGCGCTGGTCGATCCCGGTCCTTCCTCCACGGCCTCGGACCTGCGTCGGAGCCTGGCCGCCAAGGGGATAAACTTCGGCGACGTGCGGCAGGTCCTGCTCACGCACATCCATCTCGATCACGCCGGCGTAACCGGCACGCTAGTGAAGGAGAATCCCCACATCGACGTCTTCGTGCACGAGCGCGGTGCGCGGCACCTCGTGGATCCCGCGAAGCTGATCGCGAGCGCCGGGCGTTTGTACGGGCAGGACATGGATCGACTCTGGGGAGAGTTTCTGCCGGTCCCGGCCGACCGGCTGCAGATCCTCCGCGGCGGCGAACGAATTGCTGCCGGCGGGCGGCTCATCGATGTCGCCTATACCCCGGGGCACGCGTCGCATCACGTCAGCTACTTCGAGGCATCGAGCGGGATTGCGTTTGTCGGGGACACGGCGGGCATCCGGCGCGGCAGCGGCGTGTTCGTCATGCCCGCCGCGCCGCCACCCGACATCGACCTGGAGGTCTGGCGAGCCAGCGAGGAACGCATCCTCGCCTGGGAGCCCGACACGCTGTTTCTCACGCACTTCGGGCCGTTTCACGGCGCGCGCCCGCACTTCCAGCAGTTGATGGATCGGCTCGCAGAGTGGAGCCGCATCACGCGGCGGCTCGTCGCCAACGCACCGCTGACCGAAGAGGAGCGGGAGAATCGCTTCGTCGTGGAGGCGACGCAGGAGCTCCGCCGTGCGGTCGGACCCGCCGAAGCGGAGCTCTACAGCCGTGCCGGCAGCCTGGCGTACTCGTGGCAGGGACTTGCACGGTATTGGCGAAAGAAGGAAAGTAGCTGACAGCGAGGCTCCCCATGATCCTGCGACCTGTCCACCTCCGTCCCCTGGCCCTGACCCTGACCATACTCTGCACGTGTGTCGCCGGACTGGCGGCGCAGGCATCGATGCAGCCGACCCCCCCGCCCGCGACGACGGCGGAGGACCAGGACTGGTATCTGAGCGGCTCTCCGATCGCATACGGCGGCAACATCTACTACCCATCCGGCGCGGTCATTCATTTTCTGCGCAACGAGATGGTCATGACCGGCATGTTCGAGGCAGTGCCGGTTTACGTGCGGACCACGCAGGAGCCCGGCAGCGTCATCTACGTGCCGCTACCGGGCGGCCTGATGCGGCCGTACGAACGGCGGCGCACCGGCGACCTCGCCGGCACGGTCGGCAGCTCCGCGCCCGGCTTCCCCGTCGCGCTCCGGCCGGTCGAGCCGGTCGCCGGCATCGTGCAGGCCCCGCGAGACGTGCTCGCGGATCAACCCGTCGGCACGAGCGGTTTCATCATGAGTGGGTCGACCGCAGCGACGGCCGCCGCCGCCCCCGCGCTCGTCGGCACGAGCGGGACTTCCGCCGCTACCTTGCCGCCCGCACCAGCCGTGCCCGTGGGGCCGCTCGAAACCGCGCGCCGCCCCGTCGGGATCAACCGCGTGTTCCTGCAGTACGACAACGCCCGCTGGTTCGCCGCGGGGCCGGCGGTCGAATTCAGTCAGGAGCGCTTCACGCGGATCGGCGAATATCGCGGCTTCCCCGTGTATGCCGAGGGCGGACGCACGGACACCATCTACGTGCCGCTGCTCGAGGGCGGCCCCGGCCTGCTGACGCCGTACACGATGCGCTAGGCCCCGGCCGCGCGCGGCGCGGCACGTATACTGGGTGTGGTGTCTCAGACGCGACGCATCGTTTTCGGGCGCCATCCGAGACGCACGGTCATTCGCATTCTGGTGCTGGCCGCGGTCAGTTTCGTCACCTTCGGCTGGCTGCTGACCCCGACGCGCGTCCGCGGCATCAGCATGCAGCCAACCTACCGCGACTCGACGCTGCACCTCGTGAACCGGGTGATCTACAAGATCCGGCCGCCTGCGCGCGGCGATGTCGTGGCCATCCGGCTCGCGGGACCGCACGTGCTGTACATCAAGCGAGTCATCGGGCTGCCGAGCGAACGTGTGGCGATCGTCGACGGCGTCGTCGAGATCAACGGCGCGCCCCTGGCCGAGCCCTACGTCGTCGAGCGCGCGGCCTGGAACTACCCCGAGGTCACGGTCGGGCCCGGCGAGTACTTCGTGATCGGAGACAATCGAGGCATGCGCATCGGCGACCACGACTTCGGTCGCGTGGACGCGCGCCGGGTCATCGGCAGACTGCTCTTCTGATGAACAAACGCGTGCAGTCGGGACTGCTGGCCGCGGTCGCGCTTGCGGCGGCGGGGCTTGCCGCATGGTGGTACGCGGGCGCGTCAGAGGAGCGCGAGATCAAGCGCCGCTTTACCGAGTTCGCCGAGGAGTTCAATGCCAGTACCACTGACGGTCTCGGTACGATGGCCCGCGCCGCGAGGCTCGGCGCCTACTTCACGCCCGACATCGTCGTCGAGCTCGGGCAGGGCAGTCCGCCGATACACGGCCGCGAGACGCTGATCGGCATGGCCGCGCGGCTCCAGCCGCGGACAGCCGCTTTTCTCGTCGAGCTCGACGATGTGACGGTGGAGATGGTGGACGCGGACAACGCCAGCGTCACGCTGACCGTGGTAATCCGACGGCGCACGATCGGCACCGACGAGGAATCGATGGACGCGCGCGAGTTTGCCGCCGACGTCACCAGGTCCGGCGGCCCGTGGCAGATGCAGCGCGTCGTCGCCATCGACACTCTCAGATGACCGCGTCAGTGTTGATGATCGCGTCAACTTCCAACTCCCAACTTCCAAGACTTCCAGGACGCGTGGTTCGAACCAGTTGGGTGAAAGGCGAGCCGGCCACCTTGACGCACGACTTTCATCCCGTCCTCTCGGGTCACGCGCCTTGGGAATCGGGAGTTGGAAGTTGGGAGTTGACGACAAACGCAAATTGAAGGCAAGCCCGTGAACAGAGAAGGAGACACATGCCCCTGCAGCCAGGCGCTGACGCGCCGGATTTCGAGTTGAGAAGCCATCGCGGCGGGACGGTGAGGCTGTCCGATTTCCGCGGCAGGAAGAACGTCGTGATTGCATTCCATCCGCTCGCGTTCACACCCGTGTGTGCCAACCAGATGTGCGGCTATGAGTCGGACAAGGATCGGCTCGACAAGCACGATGCCGTCGCGCTCGGCATCAGCATCGATCCCCAGCCGGCCAAGACGGCGTGGGCGCAGACTCTCGGGCCGATTTCATTCGATCTGCTGAGCGATTTCCACCCGCACGGCGAAGTGGCCGCGCGCTACGGCGTTTTCCGACAGAAGGAGGGCTTCTCCGACCGCGCCGTCTTCGTTGTCGACAAAGGGGGGAAGATCGCGTGGGCGAAGACCTACGACATCCCCGAGCAGCCGAACAACGAGGATTTCTTCGCCGCGCTGCAGCAACTCGCGCCCGCATAGCGCGCCCATGAGGCGGCAGAAGGCAGCCGCCGCGAGGACGAGGAACGCATGAAGGTCGAAGGTCAAGGGGGAAGCCCTCAACCTTCGACGAACCTTGGGCCGCGGGCGCTTTCCGCCCGGGAGCGGGGGTCGTGAGCCGGCCTTTTCTGGCTGACGAGGCAGGTTGTCAGCCGGCCGACGCCGGTGGGTATGGCTACGCCACAGCGAGCGTTTGTCCGCGCTGACCCTGATTCATGCGCGTCGGCACTGCTCCTTCCAGGCGGACGAACGC
Organism: Vicinamibacterales bacterium; assembly: GCA_050744685.1. Taxonomy (GTDB): domain Bacteria; phylum Acidobacteriota; class Vicinamibacteria; order Vicinamibacterales; family 2-12-FULL-66-21; genus JACCXG01. Next base: position 4,494 of record JBOGIX010000397.1, read on the forward strand.
GCCATCGCGTGTTTGCGACAGAAACTTGGCGTCGACCAGAGCGCCGAGCAGCGCGTCACAAACGTCGCGCTCGAGGCCCCACAAGCGTTGTGCCTGCGCGGCCGTGAGGCGCAGGCCGGGCATTTCGACGTACTCACCCTGAATCCGTTGGAGCACTTCATCGATGCGCATTGGATGCCTCCCGCGCCGGCCGACTCCATTGCTTGCTTGCTGTGACAAGCCGAAGATGCAACTGCCGTTCCGGCGCCGGAGGGAGGTGTAGCTCCCGGAGCTGCCGGTCGATAAGAGGGATAAGTATTTGTCCGCCTGATACTTAGCTGAACAGTATCACGCGGACGGTCTGAAGGAGCCGCGGAGGCGGTGCCGTAAACAGTACGCGAAACGGCTGCGCTGCGTCTTGAAACCATACGCTAGCTCGAGCGCGTCGGCGACCTATAGCTGTCGCAATGCGGACACTACGGGTAGCCGCGCAGCGCGGACTGCCGGCAGCAGCCCGCCGAGCAGCCCCATGATGGCCGCATAGAGCAATCCCTGTCCCAGGAGGTTCGGCGTGACCGCAAACGCAAACGCCACCTGGCTGAAAGACTGCCAGTTCATGGTCGCGGTCTGGTAGCCGTCGAACGCCGCCCACGCGGCGAGCCCCCCCAGCAGGCCGCCGACGATGCTGAGAACGAGCGCCTCCACCAGCACCGAGACGACAACCGGGCCGGCGCCGAAACCAAGCGCGCGCAGCGTGGCGATTTCGCGTGTCCGTGCGGCGACGGCCGAGTACATCGTATTCACGGCGCCGAAGATGGCGCCGAGTCCCATCAGCGCGGCAATGCCGACGCCGATGTATCGAATGACTCTCTGCAGGATCTGCGACTGCTGCGCGTAGTAGTCGGGCTCGCGGATCACGGTGACGTTGAGCCGCGGGTTGGTGGTCAGCGCGTCCTTGACCGTCTGCAGGCTGTCTTCGGACTGCAGACGCAGGTAGACCGACTGATACGAGTTCCCGCGCCGATACGCCGACTGCAGGACCTTCGCGTCGCACCACAGCTCGGTCTCCGCGACACTGCCGCCGGCGTCGAAGATGCCGACCACCTGCCAGGTGTTCTCGCCGGACTTCACCGTCGAACCCACCGAGAGTCCGCTGAACTGCTGCGAGGCGGCGCGTCCGACGACGATTTCCGTCGTTCCCGGCGTCAGCATACGCCCTTCGACGATCTTGAGCTGCGGCCGCACTTCGAGCGCCATCGGCGTGAGCCCCCGCAGCGGGACGTTCGCGTCCGTGCCGCTCCGCTTGAGCGGATGGCCGACGATGACGAAGAGCTCGGACGAGGCCTTCGGTCCCTGCGGCCCCTGCTCGACTCCCGGCGCTTCGGAGATGAGTTTCGCTTCTTCTCCGGAGAACCCGCTCGTCATCTCGGTGTCGCTGCCCGATCGCAGCACGATGACCGTGCGCGGATCCCCCGTGCCGCGCATTGCCGCGCGGAAGCCTTCGGCGATCGATAGCACGGCGGTGAACACGATCACGACGCCGGCGATGCCGATGATCGCGACGACCGACGAACCCATGCGCTGCGGGATCGACCGCAGCGTGACACCGGTGACAGCGATGATTTGCGAGAGCCAGGTCATATCGAAGTCCTTCCGCGCCGTATCCGCGTCAGCCGCTGCGGCGCAGCGCGTCGACGATCTTGAGCCGGCTCGCCTGGAGCGCCGGCAGCAGGCCGGTGCCGATGCCGAGCAGCGCCACCAGCGCCACGCCGGCGATCAGGTCGCGTTTGGGGAAGTGGAAGATCGGCAGCAGGCCGCCCGTCGGATCCCCCTGCGCGATGATGATCCAGGCGAGCAGCAGGCCGATGCCCCCGCCAATCACCGCAATCGTGCAGGACTCCAGCAGCACCAGGCCGAGAATGCGGCCGTCCTTGAAGCCGAGCGTCTTCAGCACGCCGAGCTCGTTGATCCGCTCGCGCACCGACTGCGCCATCGAGTTGCCGGCCACGAACAGGATGAAGCCCATGACGATGGCGGTGATGGCCATCATGATCGAGCCGATGTCCCCCACCTGCTTGGCGAAGTCGGCCACGAACGCCTTCTCGGTCGCGGTTTTCGTGTCGGCCGACGAGTTCGCGAACATCGCGTCGATCTTCTTCGCGAGCTGGTCCGAGCTCGACGGATCGGCGACGCGGAAGACGAACCAGCCGACGTTGCCGGCGATCTGCGGCACATCCCGGAAGGTCTCGAGCAGGTAGTCGGCGTGGAAGAAGAACTGCGTCTTGTCCACGCCGACGGTCGCCGAATCGTAGATGCCGTCGATCGTGAACTCCCACGGCGATCCGTCCGGCTTGCGATAGATCGGCGAGATCAGCGGCACGCGGTCGCCGACCTTCCAGTTGAACTTGCGCGCCGTATCGATGCCGACGATGGCGCCTGTACGATCGGCGATCCAGGCCTTCTTCTGGTCCTCCGGCAGCTCGAATTCGGGATACATCGCCAGCCAGCTCTCCGGCTCCACGGCCATGTTGGCGAAGAACGAGTTCGGATCCCGATAGTAGGCGCCGAACCAGTTGGCGTGCGTGACCGCCGTGACCCCTTCTGTCGCGCGGATGCGCTCGGTGTAACTCTGGGGCAGCGGCTGGATGATCGACACTTTGTGGATCACCATCAGCCGATCGGCGCCGGCCACCTCGACGCCCATGCTGAAGGCCGCGCGGATGGCCATCAGCGCGCCGAACAGCACGAACGCGATCATGATCGACAGCACTGTGAAGATCGTGCGGACCTTCCGGCGCAGCAGGTTGCGAACGACCAGCGGAAGAAACTTCATGCCGCCGCCTCGTGCACGAGCAGCCCCTTCTCGAGGTGCAGGGTCCGCCTGGCTCTGGCCGCGGCGTGGGGATCGTGCGTGACCATGACGATCGTCTTGCCGTGATCGCGGTTGAGCGACGTCAGCAGCTCGAGGATCTCG
>JBOGIX010000398.1:0-3215 GCA_050744685.1 Vicinamibacterales bacterium
TCGATCACCGTGCCTTCGATCGCGCCCGCCGGCTCGCGCGGGTCGTCTTCGGTCGTGCCGCGGCGATCCGTCATGCGGGGCGCGCCTCACGACGCGGCCGCGGACGCCGGCCGCATGGTCAGCACGAGCGGCCCGTCGCTCGTGACCGCCACCGTGTGCTCGAAGTGCGCCGACAGGCTGCCGTCGCGGGTCACCGCGGTCCAGCCGTCGGACAGCACCTTCACCGCGGGCCGGCCCATGTTGACCATGGGCTCGATCGCGAGCACCATGCCTTCCGCCATCCGCGGGCCGCGGCCCGGCTCCCCGTAGTTGGCGATCTGCGGCTCCTCATGCAGCGCCGCGCCGATGCCATGGCCGACGAACTCCCGCACCACGGAGAACCCATGGCTCTCGACGTGCTGCTGGATGGCGTGCCCGATGTCCGAGATCCGGCCGCCGACGCGCACCTGCCGGATGCCGCGCTCGAGCGCTTCCTGCGTCACCTGCAGCAGCCGCTGCACGTCTTCCCCGATCCGGCCCACCGCCACGGTCACCGCCGAGTCGCCATAGAAGCCATTCAGCTTCACGCCCATGTCGAGCGACAGGATGTCGCCTTCGACCAGGCGCCGCGACGAGGGGATGCCGTGCACCACCTGCTCGTTCACCGACGCGCAGAGCGTGGCCGGGTAGCCGCGGTAACCCTTGAACGCCGGCTCCGCGCCGCCCGCCCGCACCAGCCGCTCGGCCTGGGCGTCGAGCTCGCTCGTCGTCACGCCCGGCACGACCATCGCCGCGAGATCCGCCAGCACGCCCGCCACGAGCGCATTCGCCGCGCGCATCTTCTCGATCTCGCCGGGCGACTTGCAGACGATCACAGCTGCACGCCCCGGGCCGCGGCCTCGGCGAGCGCGGTGTCGATCGCCATCGTGACGACATCCGGCGGCTGGTTGCCGTCGATCTGCCGGAACGTCGGCCGCGCCGAGTAGTAGTCGACGAGCGGCTTGGTCTGCCGCTGATACACCCCCAGCCGCTCGCGCACGATCTCCACGCCGTCGTCGATCCGGGCCACGAGCTCGCCGCCGCACTTGCCGCAGGCGGTCAGCCACTCGACCGCGGCGTTCTGGCCGCACTCGCCGCAGATCCGCCGCGACGCCAGGCGCCGCACCAGCACGTCCTCGGGAACGACGATGTCGAGCACGACGAGCGGGCCGCGGCCGTCCATCAGGCGATCGAGAGCGCCAGCCTGCACCACCGTGCGCGGGAAGCCGTCGAGCACGAAGCCGCTCCGCGCGTCGTCGCGGTCGAGCCGCTCCTGGACGATGCCGATCATCACGTCGTCGCCGACCAGCTTGCCGGCCTCCATCGCTGCCTTTGCGCTGCACCCGAGCGGCGTGCGATTGTGCACCGCCTCGCGCAGGATGTCTCCGGTCGAGATCTTCGGCCGCTGGCGCGTCCGGGAAATCCGCTCGGCCTGGGTGCCCTTGCCGGCCCCTGGCGGGCCGAGCATCACCAGATTCAGCGTCGACGTCGTCGCCTGGCGCCCCTCCACTTACTGGCCCCGCCGGCCCCTGATCCGCGTCTTCTTCATGAAGCCGTCGTAGTGCCGCATGATGAGCTGCGACTCCACCTGCTGCACCGTGTCCATCGCCACGCCGACGATGATGAGCAGCGACGTGCCCCCGAAGTAGAACTGCACGTTCATGCCGCGTGTGATGAACTGCGGCAGGTTCGCATCGAGCCAGTCGCCGGCCCACGGCAGCTGCGTGAAGTTCACGCCGCTGATGAGGAACGTCGGCAGGATGGCGACGAGCGCCAGGTAGATCGCCCCGACCAGCGTGATCCGCGTGAGGATCGTGTCGATGTACTCCGCCGTGCGCTTGCCGGGCCGGATGCCCGGGATGAACCCGCCGTACTTCCGCATGTTCTCCGCCACGTCATCGGGATTGAAGATGATCGCGGTGTAGAAGTAGCAGAAGAAGATGATGCCGGCGACGTAGAGCAAGTCGTACAGCAGCATGCCCGGTGCGGCCTGATCCAGCGCACGGCGCACCGGGTTCTCGGGCGCCAGCGTCGGCCCGAGCATCGCCGGGAACGACAGGATCGACGAGGCGAAGATCACGGGGATGACGCCCCCCGTGTTCACCTTGAGCGGAATGTGCGTGCTCGAGCCGCCGTACATCCGCCGTCCGACCACGCGCTTCGCATACTGCACCGTGACCCGCCGGTGGCCGCGCTCCACGAACACGATCGCGCCGATGACGAGCACCATGACCACCACGAGCAGGATGATCTGGAAGAGCCCGATCTGGCCCAGGCTCAACTGCTCCAGCGTGGCAATCACCGCCGACGGCAGCCCGACGATGATGCCGGCGAAGATGATGAGCGACATGCCGTTGCCGATGCCGCGTTCGGTGATCTGCTCGCCGAGCCACATGACGAACACCGATCCGGTCGTCATCGTGAGCACGGTCATCAGCCGGAACGCCCAGCCCGGGTTGTACACGAGCTGAATGCCGCCGACCGCCTCGGTCTGGTTCTCGAGGAAGATGGCGATGAACAGCGACTGCACCACGGCGAGCACGATGGTGCCGTAGCGGGTGTACTGCGTGATCTTGCGCCGCCCGAGCTCGCCCTCCTTCGAGAGCCGCTCCAGGTACGGCCACACGACCGTCAGCAGCTGCAGGATGATCGACGCGCTGATGTAGGGCATGATGCCCAGCGCGAAGATCGTCATCTGCGACAGGTTCTGTCCCGAGAACATGTCGTAGAGGCCGAACATCGTGTTCTGCGCCTGACGCGCCAGCTCCGCCAGCGCCGCCGTGTTCACGCCCGGCGTCGGGATGTTGCTGCCGATGCGATACACGCCGAGCATACCGAGCGTGAACAGCACGCGGTTGCGCAGGTCCGTGATGGCAAACAGGTTCTTGATCGGGTTATCCATCGTCTTCGTTCAGGCCGCCTGCCGGAGGCCCTACTCCGTGGCGGCTGACCCGCCTACCACCAGCATGTGTGTTGCACCGCCGGCCGCCAGAATCTTCTCCGCCGCCTTGCCGCTGAACTTGTGCGCCTGCACCGTCAGCTTCTTCGAAACATCGCCCCGCGCCAGCACCTTGATGAGCTGTCGCGTGCTGTGAATGAGCCCCCGCTCGCGCAGCAGCTCAGGAGTAACGACGGTGCCCTCGTCGAAGCGCTCGGCGAGCGCGTCGAGGTTCACCACCGCGTACTCTGTGCGGAAG
>JBOGIX010000399.1:0-7207 GCA_050744685.1 Vicinamibacterales bacterium
GGTCGAGACCGTCCTGCATGCCCTGCGCGCCCGACCGCGCGGGGATCACGCGGCTGCCGTTCTGAAAGACGGGAAACGAGAACTCCTTGGCCGACGTGTCGTGCTGGCCGGCGTTGTAGCTGAACTCGTAGTACGCGTCGTTCCGCCGCGCAAGGTTCCACCCGGTGAACACGCGCGCGCCCGCATAGACGTCCTCCTCGGCAAAGCGGCCCACGCCCATCGTGAAGAGCTCCATCAGCTCGCGCGCGAAATTCTCCTGCGGACGGCCGCGGACGTTGGTGCGCCCGTCCAGCCAGACGAGCATGGCCGGGTCCTTCGCCACGGCGACGAGTAGATCGCGGAAGTTGCCGACCGAATGCCGGCGGAACAGTTCCAGCTGTCCGGTGACGCCGTTCGGATCCTCGCCTGGCACCGCCGCCATCATTCGTGTGGCTTGGGCGCCGTTGACCGTGCCGGCAATCTTCGAGTACGCCGTGGCGAAGTGGTTGTGCCAGAAGAGCGCCATCTTCTCCTGCAGCGGACGCCGGCTGTGCACCATCCGGAACAACCACCGCTGGCGCGCGTCGTCGATGTTGGTGCGAGGCTGGAAGCCGCCGGATGCGCGCGCGGTCAAGCCGACGTATCCGGTCTGGCCGATATGGGCATCCACGTCGTCTTCCACGCGCTCGTAGCTGAGGAGGCGCTCGACGGCGGACACATATGGCATGTCGGCGTATCGCTGAACCTCTTCGTCCGTCGCGCCGAAGCCGGCGCGCCGGAGAAGATGCTCGATGTGCTCTTCGCGCTGCCTGACCATGTGCGACTCCCGTTCAGCGAACGACTCGCAGGGCGCCTATTCTAGGATCATCGCTCGTGCCGACACATACTCCCATGGCGCGGAAACTGCTGAGTTGCGCGCTGCCGACGCACCGGGCCGGGGGCGTATCGAAGATTTAGTGGGGAGTGAGGATCCGGGAGAAGCCGAACAGCTCGTCGCCCTTTGCTGGTTCTCCGGTGATGTGCCGCAGCAGCAGCCGTGCCGCCAGCCACGCGGTGCCAACCCCGTGACGGCCGAGCCCGAGCGCGAAAAAGTGTCGCGGGAAATTCCGGTGCGGGCCGATGTAGGGCAGACCATCGACTGTGTCGTCGACGGAGTACGACCAGGACCACTCGGGCTGCGTTCCCGAGATCGCCGGATAGAGGAGCGACAGCTCGTACATCAACTGCCCCGTCCGCTGTCGCAGGGTCGCTTCGAGCGCGCGCAAGGCGACCGGCGCCTGATCCGCTCCTTCGATCAGGACGCGATCGTCATTCAGCCAGCGAACGAAATGCGGCGGTTCGGCCATGTCGCGCAGCACCATGGCGCGCTGCCCCAGCGCACGGCGAACGGCTGCTGGCAGTGGCTCCGTGACGACGCCATACCCGTGTCTCGGCTGCAGGTGTCGACGGAGCGGGCGGAGATCGGCGATGGGAGCGCCGGTGGCAATCACGACGGCTTCGGCGCGGACGAGCGCCGTCGAGGTCAGGACCTCGACGCTTTTGCGTCCGGCACGGATGCGTCGAACGTCGGAGCGCTCGAACAGGACGGCCCCGCGCTCGGCCGCCGCAGATGCCAGCCCGATGCACGCGCGATAGGGGTCGAGGACGGCGCTTCGCATTCTGATCGCGCCGCCGCTCTCGAGGGCCGTTTCGCGGCCGACGGCCGGACCGGTGAGCCACCGGTGTTCAAGTCCGGCCTCGCGGCGCGCATCGTACTCACGTCTGAGCGCCTTGAGGGCGATTCGGTCCAGGGCAGCGACGTGCAGCAAGTCCTGGTGTGCCAGGTCGCACTTGATGCCGAGCCGCCGCAGTGCGGCGGGGAACTCGAGGCTGGCCCGGCGCATCGCCTGCCAGAGGGCGCGTGCAGCACGCAATCCGTGCGCCTGGGCTGTCGTGCTGAACGACACGTCGAAGTCCTCGCGCACGAGCCCGAGCGCCCCGGCCGTGGCGCCGGCGCCCACCCGCTCCGCTTCGACCAGCACCACAGGAATGCGGGCCGAGGCGAGGGCCGCTGCGCAGGCGCAACCGGTCAGGCCGCCGCCAATCACGACAACTCGCGTGTCCACGTCGGAGCGCAGCCGTGGGAACGCCGGCTGCCGGCGGTCGGGGAAGCGGTCGGACCAGAACGCTGCGGAGCGCACTTTCATCGAGGAATTCTATCCGGGGTCGGACCCCGGCGGTTCGACGGGGGGTGTTGGCGAGGGCGTCGAGTCTCACCCCAGCGTTTGTCGACGCCCAACCACTGGCATAGGGCTTGCGGAATCTGTTGCTGGAGGACTCGCATGGCCGTCAAGGATCAGCTGGACAGACTCGCCGCGTTCGAGCCGGCACCGTACCCGGTGATCAGCCTGTATCTCAATACCAAGCCCGGCCACACTGGCCGGGATCAGTTTCAGACCTTCGTACGAAAAGAGTTTGCGGCAAGGGCCCGCACGTACCCGGCCGGATCGCCAGAATGTGATTCGCTCGAAAAAGACCTCGACCGCATCGCGCGTTTCCTCGATAACGAGCTCGATCCCGCAGCCAACGGCGTGGCGGTCTTCGCCTGTTCGGCGGGTGAGCTGTTCGAAGCGGTCCAGGTACCCGCGCGGATCGATCAGCACTGGCTGTACATCGGCGACAGGCCGCACCTCTATCCGCTGGCGCGGGTCGCCTCGCAGTATCCGCGCTACGCCGCGCTGCTCGCCGATACCAACACCGCGCGCATCCTCGTGTTCGCGACCGGCGAGCTCGTGGCCGAGGAAGAGGTCATCGGCACCAAAACGAAGCGCAACGCCCAGGGCGGCTGGTCGCAGGCGCGCTTCCAGCGGCACGTCGAGAACTTCCACGTGCAGCATGTGAAGGAAGTCGTCGACGCGCTCGAGAAGATCGTCCTGCGTGAAGGCCTCACGGAGATCGTCGTCTCGGGCGACGAAGTCGTGATGCCGCTCCTCCGCGACCAGATGCCCAAGCACCTGCAGGAGAAGATCGTCGATCAGGTCCGAATCGACACCGACGCGCCGTTGCACGAAGTGATCAAGACGTCGCTCGATGCGATGAAGCGCGTGCACAGCCAGACGGAGCGCGAGAAGGTAGAGGCGGCCGTTGGCGCGTATCGCGCGGGCGGCCTCGGGGTCGTCGGGCCGGAGGACACGCTCGACGCGCTCGGCAAGGGACAGGTGGACGAGCTCCTGATTACCGCGCGCGTGCGCGAGCTCGAACCGGTCGGTCCGCGGGCCGCGGCGCGGGCCGCCTCGAGCATCCGCCAGTCGCTGCCGGAACCTGCCGTTCAGTCCGCCGCTGCCGGAGAAGCCGCGCAGGTTGGCGACACGGTCGTGCGGCTCGCGGACGAACTGGTCAACAAGGCCACGCAGACCGCCGCGCGCATCACGTTCGTGGAGGATCCGGCGCTCCTGTCCGAGTTCGGCGGCGTTGCCGCGCTGTTGCGATTCAGAATCTGAAGCGAGCCAGACCGTCTCCGCCGGCATCACCGTGCGTCAGCGCGCGGAGATGCCGGCGGGCCGGCGACGACGGGCACCTCGATACACGGCCACGCCCGAGACGATCGTGCCCACGATCGCCAGGACGATCAACACGCCGACGATCACCTCGAAGACCGTCGATTCCATCCACCGCAGGATGCGGCGACCGGAGACTGCCGCGAGGCCCGCTTCGACCAGGAATCGCACGAGACGCACCGCGCCAAGCGTGGTGAAGAACGTCCCTGGGCTGACGCCGAAGGCGCCGCTTGCGAGAACGAATGCGGTGAACGGAAATGGCGGCGGGACGACGCCGAGCGCCGCCACGCTCACCGCCGCATGATGGCTGACGCTGGCCTTCACGCGTTCAAGGCGTCCCGGATTCATCAGGCGGCTCAGTCCGTGTTCGCCAACCTTGTGGCCGATCCAGAACGTCACGCCTGCGCCGGCCAGGGATCCCGCCGCCGCCAGCAGCCCATACAGCCAGAAGAGCTGCGGCTCCCTCGCTGCGAGGATGATGACCGCGAAGTCGATGCCGAGCGGGAGGAAGAAGATGAGGGACGAGTCGAGCGCGCCCATCAGCACCAGGCCAGCCGGTGTCAGGAAGTAGCCGAACAGGGAATAGAAGAACGTTCGCATCTCTCTCGCCGGCTCGGCCCCTGCAATCCGGGAACCGCGTGTCAGAATAGAGCGGAGCATCGCACCGAAGCGTGGCCGCGCGACGCGAAGGACGCATGATGAAGACGCTGATGACCGCAGTACTCCCGATCCTCGTTGTCGCGGGCGCCGCGGCCGTAACGGAACCGGGACAGCGTCGCGGACCGGACACGTCCAGCATGAACAGCATCGCCGAACGGTACGTCAAGCTCGTGCTCGCCCTGGGGCAGCAGGATGCCGACTACGTCGACGCGTATTACGGGCCGCCGGAGTGGAAGAAGGAGGCGGCCGCGTCGAAAGTCCCGCTCGACGAGCTCGCGTCGCGTGCGCGCACGCTGAGCGACGCGGTCGCTGCCGTACCGATGCCGGATGACGAGCTCGGGCGACTGCGCGTCAGCTACCTCGGACGCCAGCTCTCGGCGCTCGCGGCGCGCATCCGCATGCTCAAAGGAGAACGGCTGTCGTTCGACGAGGAATCGCGGGCGCTGTACGACGCGGTTGCGCCGACGCTGCCCGAGTCGCATTTCCAGAAGATGCTGGAGGAGCTCGGAACGCACCTGCCAGGCAGCGGCACCATCCTCGCCCGCTACGAGGCGTTCCGGAAGTCGTTCGTCGTCCCGCGCGAGAAACACGACGCGGTGTTCCAGGCGGCGATCCGCGGATGCCGCGAGCGCACGCTGAAGCACATCCCGCTGCCGGCCGCCGAGCGCTTCACGCTCGAGTACGTCACGAACAAGTCCTGGAGTGGCTACAACTGGTACCAGGGGAACTTCCAGAGCCTGATCCAGGTGAACACGGACCTGCCGATCCACATCGATCGCGCGGTCGATCTCGCCTGTCACGAAGGCTACCCGGGCCATCACGTCTACAACGTGCTGCTCGAGAAAACGCTCGTCCGCGATCGCGGATGGATCGAGTTCTCGGTGTATCCGCTCTTCTCGCCGCAGTCGCTCATCGCCGAGGGGACGGCCAACTACGGCATCGAGGTCGCCTTCCCTGGCACAGAGCGCGTGGCCTTCGAGAAATCGGTGCTCTTCCCCGCGGCCGGCCTCGACGCGTCGCGCGCCGACGAGTATTACAAGGTCCAGGCGCTCGTCGACAAGCTCGCCTACGCCGGCAATGAAGCAGCCCGCCGATACGTCAATCGCGAGATCGATGCAAACGCCGCAGCCGCGTGGCTCGAGCGATACGCCCTCATGTCGCCCGATCGCGCGAAGCAGCGCGTGCGGTTCTTCGACCAGTACCGCAGCTACGTCATCAACTACAACCTCGGCAAGGATCTCGTCCGCAAGTATGTCGAGAGTCGTCCCGGCGTGGCCGGCAACGCCGAGCGCAGGTGGCAGGTGTTCGAGGATCTGCTGTCGTCGCCGCGCCTTCCGTCAACGCTCCAGTAGCACAGGCCGATGGCCAACTGGCTCGACATCGTCGACGAACTGTACGCGGGAGCGTGGAACGCCGACCTGCAGCGTTTTCGATCCCCGTTTGCATTTCGTGGTGCGTCGAGCGTTCAGCATACGCTTGCGAGCTCGCTCGTTCGCCTCGCGGGCGGACGCGCGGATGTCCGCCGCCTCGAGCTGGCGCTGCTGCGGAATTTTCGCAAGTACGCCCACGCCGAGGTCACGCGGCAGGATTCGATCTGGGACTGGCTCGCGCTCGGCCAGCACCGCGGACTTCCCACCCGGTTGCTCGACTGGACGTATTCGCCGCTCGTCGCGCTGCATTTCGCCACCGACGATCCGGAGACGTTCGACGTCGACGGCGTCGTGTGGTGCGTGAATTTCATCGAAGCGAACAAGCAGCTTCCCCCGCGGCTGCGCAGGATTCTCGAGCAGGAGGGGTCAGACACGTTCACCGTCGAAATGCTCGGCGCTTTCACGACCCTGAAAGAGTTCGATGCGCTCAAGCGCGATCCGTTCGTCGTCTTCATGGAGCCGCCGGCCGTGGACCGGCGGATCCTGAATCAGCTGGCGCTGTTCTCTCTGATGTCGAGGCCCGATGCGCGTCTCGACGACTGGCTCGAGCGGCATCCCAAGCTGTGCCGCAAGGTCAGGATTCCCGCGAGCCTGAAGTGGGAAATTCGCGACAAGCTCGACCAGGCGAACGTGAACGAGCGCGTGCTGTTCCCAGGGTTGGACGGGCTCAGCCGCTGGCTGGCGCGTTACTACACGCCGGCTGGCGACGCGGGCCGCGTCCGGCCACCGGCTGTGCCCGCTCGGACACGTACGCGCGGCGGGTCAGCCGTCATGGAGGCAGCACCTCCAGGCCGCGGGATCTCGCGGCCGAGGCAACGGCCTGTCCGCCGGCGCGTGTGAGACATCCGGACGGGCCGGCTCCCCGGAATGTCGATTGCACCATGCATAGGTTGACCTGCGATTCCCGCTCACCGGGCATCGTCTTCCGTTCGAATCAGCCCGAACGTGCCCGAACGCGAGCGTCGGGTTCAGGAGGCATCGTGAGATCGGTCCCGCGCGAGATCGCCGACGGCGTCTTTTTCCTGCGGACCATGATGGTGAACGTTTTCTTCCTGCGGGAAGGCGCGTCGTGGGTGCTGGTGGACTGCGGATTACGCGGATATGCCGAGACCATCAGGTCCACGGCGCGCACCCTCATCGGCCACGCAAGTCCACCGGCGGCGATCGTGCTCACGCACGGCCATTTCGATCACGTCGGCTCGCTGCCGGCGCTCCTCGAGTCCTGGGACGTGCCGGTGCTGGCCCACCCCCTCGAGCGTCCTTACCTGATCGGCGCGTCGTCTTATCCGCCGCCGGATCCGCTCGTCGGCCGCGGCGCCATGGCACTGCTCTCGAAGTTGTATCCAAGAGGGCCGATCAATGTCAGCCATCGGCTGCAGCTCGTCACGGAAACGGGCGGGCTGCCGGGGCTGTCGGAGTGGCGCTGGATCCACACCCCCGGCCATACCGCGGGGCACATTTCGCTCTTCCGCGATCGCGACGGCGCGCTCATCGCCGGAGACGCGGTGACGACGACGCGGCAGGAGTCGATGCTGGCGGTGGCGACACAGCGGCGCGAGATGCATGGGCCGCCGGCATACTTCACGCCCGACTGGCGGAGCG
>JBOGIX010000400.1:0-3419 GCA_050744685.1 Vicinamibacterales bacterium
GTGTTCCATCACGAGCACCGCATCCGCCTCGAAGACGGCAGCTATCGACGGTTTCTCTGCCGCGGCCTCGCCGTCACCGACGGCCGCCACCGGCGCGACCGCATCGCCGGCTCGCTGACCGACACGACCGAACAGGCGATCGCCCAGGAGCGGCTGCGCAGCGTCGGCTTCCTCGATCCGCTGACCGGGCTGTACAACCGCGCGGTGTTCGTCGAGGGCCTTGGCCGCCGCCTCGACGACGGCAAGCTCGGACGCGTCAGCAACTCGTTCGCCGTGCTCTATCTCGATCTCGATCGATTCAAGATCGTCAACGACAGCCTGGGCCATCTGGTCGGCGACGAGCTGCTGATTGCCGCGTCGCGCCGCCTCGAATCCTGCCTGCGGCACGGCGACGCACTGGCGCGCCTCGGCGGCGACGAGTTCGCGATCCTCCTCAACGGCCTGGGAGACGATGCGCAGGCGAACGCGATTGCGTTCCGGATTCAGGATGCGCTCAGCGCCCCGTTCTCGATCGGCGGCCGCGAGGTGTTCACGTCGGCCAGCATCGGCATCGCCTTCGGTCCCGCGCACTACACGAACCCGGACGAAGTGATGCGCGACGCCGACACGGCGATGTATCACGCCAAGGCGCGCGGCAAGGCGAGGCACGAGGTGTTCGATGCCGACATGCACGCGCGCGTCCGCGATCGCCTCAGCCTCGAGAACGATCTCCGCCGCGCCGTCGCCAGCAACGACTTCGAGGTGCACTACCAGCCCATCGTCTCCCTGACGTCGGGAATGTGCGTGGGGTTCGAATCCCTGATCCGCTGGACGCGAAACGGCGAGGCGGTCTCGCCCGCCACGTTCATCCCGATCGCCGAGGAGCTCGGGCTGATCGAGCCGCTCGGGACATGGGTGCTCCAGCAGGCCTGCCGCACGTTCGCGGACTGGCAGCGCCGGTTCCCGGCTGCCGGGCTGGACTGCATCACCGTCAACGTGTCCAGCCGTCAGCTGGTGCAGCAGAACTTCCCGAGGCTCGTCCAGCAGGCCGTGCACAAGGCCGGGCTCAAGCCCGCGGACCTGCGCGTCGAGATCACCGAGACCGCCCTGATGGACAATCCGGGCGAGGCGGCCGGGGTGCTGCGCGAGCTCCGCGACTTCGGCGTGAAGGTCTACCTGGACGATTTCGGCACTGGATACTCGTCGCTGAGCCACCTGCACAAGCTGCCCGTCGACGCGCTCAAGATCGATCGCTCGTTCGTGCGCAGCCTGCTGCTCCCCGATCGTCCGGCGATCGTCGAGAGCATCCTCGCACTGGCGCGGACCCTCAACACGAGCGTGGTCGCGGAAGGCATCGAGAGCGAAATCCAGGCGCGCGAGCTGGAGCGCCTCGGCTGCACGCACGCGCAGGGTTTCCTGTTTTCGCGGCCGCTGTCGACCGGATCGGCCGAAGCACTCGTGATGGCGTGCCGTCCGCTCGGTCCGAAATCGGGAGCGGTCGACGGCGAGCACCCGGTCGCGGCCGCTCCGGCCGTCGAAAAGCCGGACACCCTCTACCGCCAGCGCCTGGATCCCCAGCGGCCGCCGGAACGGCCCGCCGATCGATCTTCTGCGCTCGCGCGTGCGTGAAACTGGAGGGGGCACGACCAGTTGCCAGTTGCCAGTTACCGGTCATTCATCACTGGTAGCCAGTAGGAATCACTGGCAACCGGCAACCGGCGACTGGCGACTGGCGACTACGACCGCGTCATTCCCTCCGCCGTGGCGTGGCCAGGACCGTGGCCGTGCGCCGGCGCGGAGCCGAACCGCAGCTTCTCGAGCGCCCAGTCGCGCCACTCCGTCATGATCTCGTAGAAGGTCGGGATCACCAGGAGCGTCAGGATCGTCGACGTGATCACGCCGCCGATCACCGCGCGGCCGAGCGGGGCGCGGAAGTCCGCTCCCTCGCCCGCGCCGATGGCCACGGGAATCATGCCGGCAATGAGCGCGAACGTCGTCATCAGGATCGGGCGCAGCCGCACCCGTCCGGCCTCGATGAGCGCGTCGCGCCTGGACTTGCCGGATTCCTCCGCCCACTTCGCGAAATCGATCAGCAGGATGGCGTTCTTGGCGACGATGCCCATCAGCAGGATGACGCCGATCATGCTCATCAGGTTCAGCGTGGAGCCGGTGACGAGCAGCGCCAGCATCACGCCGATGAGTGACAGCGGCAGCGAGATCATGATGGCCAGCGGATCCAGGAACGACCCGAACTGGACGACGAGCACGAGGTACATCAGCAGGATCGCCACCGCGAGCGCGGCGATGATGCGCCCGAACACTTCGCGCTGATCCTCGGTCTCGCCCCCTTGCTTGATGCTGTAGCCGGGCGGCAGCGTGATCCCCGCCAGTCCCGCTTCGATGTCCTGGATGACCTGGCTCAACGGCCGGTTCTGCGTGTTCGCCTGGACGGTGATCACACGCTCGCGATCGAGATGGTCGATGCGCGCCGGCCCGATGCCCGACCTGATCGTGGCGAGCTGGCCGAGCGGCACCTGCTGCATCTGTCCGTCCGGAGCGGCCACGTTCAACGGCAGCGTGGAGAGGTCCGACGTGCGGCTGCGCGCTTCGGGGGTAAACCGTACCGTGACATCGCGCGTCTCGCCCGCCGGATCCACCCAATCGCCGACGTCGATGCCGGCGAACGCCGGACGCAGCGCCTGCGCGACCTGGCCGGCCGTGACGCCGATGGAGCCCGCGAGTGCGCGATCGAGCTGCACCTCGAGCTCCGGCTTCTGCCCGCGTGTCGAGAGGTCGACGTCCACCGCGCCGGGCACCTTCCGCACGAGCCCCTGTACTTGATCTGCGAGCCGCTGCAGTTCGCGCGCCTCCGGGCCGGTGATCTGGACGAGGATCTGCTTCTGATCGCCGAAGCCACTCGTCGTGATCGACGCCGTGGCGCCGCCGAGCGTGGAGAGCTCCTGACGCAGCTCCGCCGCGACGTCGTTCTGGCTGCGCTCGCGCTCGTGCTTCGGTTTCAGGCGCACATAGACCGTGCCCTCGTCCACCGAGCCGGTCTGCCCGCCGATGGCCGTATAGGTGTAGAGGACCTCGCTCTTCGACCGCGCCACACGTGCGACCTCTTCGGCCTTCACCTTCGTGTACTCCAGGTTCGACCCCGGCGGCGTATCGAGCGAGACATTGAACTCGGAATCGTCGGTGACGGGGAAGAACTCGCCGCCGACGATGCCCGTGGCCGGCAGGGCGATCGCCCCGGCGAACGCCGCCACCGCGAGGAACACCATCTTCCACCGGTGATCCAGCGCCCAGCCGATCAGCCGCTTGTAGGCGTCTGCCTGCCGATCGAACCAGGCATTGAACCGATCGAGCGCGCGCGTGATGAACCATCGCTGCCCGGGCGGCACGTGCGGATCGGGCCAGTAGGCCGAGAGCATCGGGTC
>JBOGIX010000401.1:0-1333 GCA_050744685.1 Vicinamibacterales bacterium
CGGGAAGAGGACCGTGACGCGTGAGGAGTGGGAGGAAGCGCAACCGAAGCGCCGCGCGGGGGGCGTGTTCTGAACCCGGTTGATGCAGCTCACTCGTAGCGCAGCGCCAGGATCGGATCGATCCGGCTCGCCCGGTGTGCGGGGATCAGCCCTGCGGCCGCCGACACGATCGCCAGCACCACCATCGTCGTGCCTGCGAGCCAGGGATCGTTGGCCTCGATGCCATAGAGCTGCGACGCCACGTAGCGTCCGAGCGCACGCGCCGCGGGCACACCGACCGCCAGGCCGATGGCGAGGAGCAGCATCACCTCGCGCATGACCATCCAGATCACGCGGCCGGGTTGGGCGCCAAGGGCCAGGCGGATGCCGAGCTCTTTCCGGCGCCGCGCGACCACGAACGCCATCACGCCGTAAAGACCGATCGCCGCGAGCAGCGTGGCGAGCAGGCCGAACCCGGCGGACAGCAGCGCGATCAAACGATCCTTGAGCAGCGTCTCGTCGAGCTGCCCCTGAAGCGTCTTGACCTGATAGATCGGCATCGACGCGTCGAGCTGCTTCACCTCGCTGCGCACCAGGTTGTAGGCCCCCGCCGATCCTGTGGTGGTCCGCACGTAGAACGCGACGCCGCCGCGCCCCCAGTTCGGGACGAACACCTGCCGTCTCACGCCCTCGCGCGGCCCCTCGTAGAGCGAATCCGCCACCACGCCGATGATCTCGACGTCCAGCTTCGTCTTCGGCCCCGTTCCCCGTCCGAGGCGCTTGCCAACCGCACTCCGTCCCTTGAAGAAGTGCTCCGCGAATCGGCGATTGACGATGGCCACCTTCGCGTCGCGCTTGACGTCCGACAGCCGGAAGTCGCGTCCTTCGAGCACCGGAATCTGCATCGTGGCGAAGTAGCCGGGCGACAGCGCGTTCATGAACGCCTGCATGTCCTCGCCGTCTGCCGGTTTGTGCCCCTCGACGGAGGTGGAGCTGTCCCATTCGTTGCCGCTGAGGATCGGCACGGCCGCGAGTGCTGCCGACTTCACACCGGGCGCAGACCGAAGGCGCTCGAGCAGCGTGTTGTAGAAGAGCACGGTCCGCTCTTCGTCGTAGCCATTCAGATCGGGCGACAACTGGAACGTGATCAAATTGTCGAGTGCCACGCCAGTGTCCGTGGTCTGCAGGTTCTGCAGGCTGCGGACGAACAGTCCGGCGCCGAACAGCAGCAGGAAGCTGAGCGTCACCTGCGCGGTCACGAGCCCCTTGCGGAGGAACAACGAGCCGCCCGTGCCGGCGATCGAGCCGACCGTATCTTTCAGCGTCGTCCATGGATCGGGACGGCTGGCCCGCA
>JBOGIX010000402.1:0-2514 GCA_050744685.1 Vicinamibacterales bacterium
AGGTCGCCGAGGGAGACGCGAAACCGGTCAGCGAGGGCTGGTTGTTCGCGTCCATGATGTCCCAGGTCCACGCGCTCGCCGCCGCGCCGTTGGTCCATGCGGGCGTGTTGATCACGACGTCCGCAGGGGCGGCGCCGTTGACGGTCGTCAGCCGGCCGTTCGCGTCGAAGCCCACCGACCCGGTCGCGACCTGGAACGGCGTTCCCGCCGTGCCGCCCTGGATCTCGTCTCCGGGCACCGTCACCGCATAGTTCCAGGCGCCCGCCGCCGCCTGCTTCGTGTAGGTGAGCGTGGCGACATGGGATTCACCGAGCGCGTCGTAGATCCGCACGGAGGTGGTGAATGTCGTTCCGGTCGCCGCGCCCGCGTCCAGGTTGGTGAGCGTCTTGAAGGTGTTGGTCGCGGCGGGGGCACGCAGCACCCCGGGCGGCACAGCGATGTCGGTCGGAGTACCGGTAGTCACGATTGCGCCGGTCACCGGGTCGGTCGCCGTGTAGCCCTGCACGAAATAGCCGTCGGGCGTCACCAGCTTGCCGTCGGCGTTGAAGCTGAAGTTCCCCGCGCGCGTGTAGGCGCTACCGGAGTTGCCGCGCACGACGAAGAGCCCGTTCCCCTGGATCGCAACGTTGGTCGCCTCGCGCGTGTTCTCGATCGCCCCCTGGCTGAACACGGGCGAGATCGATCCGGTCACCACGCCCAGCCCGACCTGCATCGGGTTGCCGCTGGCGCCGCCGGCGTTCTGGCTGACCAGATCCATGAACGTCACCGAGCTCGACTTGAACCCGACGGTGTTGATGTTCGCCAGGTTGTTCCCGATGACGCTGAGGTACACCGAGTTGGCGTTGAGGCCGGACAGCCCCGCTGAAAACGAACCGACAGCCATTACTTGTTCTCCTTTGCGGTGCCGACCTCGGCGCCGCCGACGGCAACGCGAATGCTCTCGAGCGTGGCCTGCATCTGTGTCAACTGCTCGAGCGAGCTGAACTGCGCCAGCTGCGCGATGAATTCCCCGTCAGCCTGCGGCTGCATCGGGTCCTGGTGCGCGAGCTGCGTGGTCAGCAGGCGCAGGAACACGTCCCTGCCCATCTGGCCCATCGCGCCCGAGGGCGTTTGGTTGGCGGCATCGGTCGCATACGTGGATGCGGCGCCGTTCACTGACGAAATAGCACTCATGTCTTGACTCCCGACCATTCCAGATTTGCGGACCGCCGCCGATTACCCGTTTGCCAGGGTCCGTGTCCCGGTCACGAACCGGATCGTCGCCAGCGCATCGAGATGCTTCTGCTCCTCGGCCGCCAGCCGCTGCTTCCACGCGCGTTCCGATTTGTCCCTGAACCGCTCCAGCGCCTCCACGCGCTGGTGCGTGCGCGCCCTCGCCGCTGCGGCGCGCGCCTGTTCTTTCTGCCGCGCCGTGACGGCCGCGGCGGCCGCTCCGCGCTCGCGGTCGAGTCGGAGAATCCAAGACCGGTACCACAGGTACTGCGGCGTCAGCGCTCCCTGCTGCATCAGGCCCGCACACTGTGCGCGCGCCTCCGCCGCACGCGCCTCGGTTTCGCGCAGGCGCGTCGTTGCCGCCCGTAATCCCGCGTCCGCACGCGCGAGCGCGGCCAGCGCCTGATCGTCTTCACGCCGGCGCAGATCGAGCGCCGCCTGCGCACGAAAGCGGAAACCGCTCACGCTCACAGCGCCTCCAGCGCCTCGACAGCGTCGGGGAAGCTGCACAAGGTGTCGGACGACTGACACAAGAAGGCATCGATTGCCTCGCGCCGCGATCGCGCTTCGTCGATGCGGGGATTCGAGCCGGCGACATACGCGCCGACGCTCACGAGGTCTTCGCTGTCGCGGATGGCCGCCAGCCAGTCACGCACCTGACCTGCCTTGCGCCTGTGGCGCACCTCGGTCACGTCCGGCATCGTCCGGCTCACGCTCTGCAGCACGTCGATTGGTGGATAGTGATGGCGCGAGGCGAGGTCGCGCGACAGCACGATGTGGCCGTCGAGGATCGAGCGGACCGCGTCCGCGATCGGTTCGTTGTGATCGTCGCCGTCCACGAGCACCGTGTACATCGCGGTGATGCTGCCGCGCCCGGTGACATTTCCCGCGCGCTCCAACAGCGCCGGCAGCAGCGCGAACACGGACGGAGGATACCCCTTCGTCGTCGGCGGTTCGCCCGCGGCGAGGCCGACCTCACGCTGGGCCATCGCAAAGCGCGTCACGGAGTCCATCAGCAGCAGGACGTTGAGCCCCTGATCGCGGAAGTACTCAGAGATGGCCGTGGCCGAATATGCCGCGCGCATTCGCATCAGCGGCGGGTTGTCCGAGGTCGACACGACGACGACCGAGCGCTTGCGCCCCTCGGGTCCGAGATCGTGATCGAGAAAGCTGCGAACTTCGCGGCCGCGCTCACCAACGAGGGCCATGACAATGACGTCGGCCGACGTCCCGCGCGTGAGCATCCCGAGCAGCGTGCTCTTGCCGACGCCACTGCCGCCGAAGAGGCCGACGCGCTGACCC
>JBOGIX010000403.1:0-3354 GCA_050744685.1 Vicinamibacterales bacterium
GTCTTCGGGATCCTCGCCTATTCGGTGCAGCAGCGCGCGCGCGATTTCGGCGTGCGCAGGGCCATCGGCGCGAGCACCGGCGACGTGCTTCGGCTCGTCATCGGTGATGCCGCACGCGTCATCGCGATTGGCGCGGTGTTCGGGCTGGCGCTTTCGCTGTTTCTCGGTCGAGTGCTGGGGACGCTGCTGGTTGGCGTGCAGCCCATCGACCCGATGACGTTTGCGGTGGTGCCGGTGGTGCTGATGATCACAGCCGTCGTCGCCATCGCCGGTCCGGCGTGGCGCGCGGTGCGAATCGATCCGGCCGTGGCGCTGCGCGTCGATCGCTGATCGACGCGGGTGAGACGGGCCAAAGGCGCGCCCGGTGCTGCGGCAACGCGACGGCCGTCGAGGCCACGATCTGCGTCGCGTCGAATCCATCCTTTACGGGCATCCGAGAGTCCATCAGCGCGCGATCACACGATTGCGATTCGCGCGCTGCTTCAGGGCCGCCTTTCTCTGACATCCCCGTCGGGTGATAATCGGCGAAGCGATGACGTTCCGCGGTGCCTTCCTTGCGACTCTGGCCCTCATCCCGTTGCAGGCGCCCGCGGTGTCCGTCCCCCTCGATCTCACGGGGCTGAAGCCGGGGCCAATCAGCGTGGTCCGCGCCGAAGACTCGGTGACGGTGACCTGGCCTGACGAGACGGCGCGCGTGTGGCGCGCCACCTTCTCGCTGAATCCCGCACAGCCGCTGATCGCGTCCATCGAAGCCGGCGGCGAGGCCGTTGTCCGGGGCGCACGTCCGTTCTACCAGGGCGAGACAGGCAAGCGCCGGGGCGGGTGGTACGCCTTCTTCGACGATCCGACGACGCACCCCGATGGGACGCGCCACGTGCAGAGCACGTTTCAGCTTCGTGGCGCCAGCGCACGCAGCGTTGGCGAGCGCGTGGAAATCGTCTTCGACGGATTGCGCATGGGCAGCTTCGATGGCGGGCTGGCGTACACGTTCTACCCTGGCAGCCGGCTGATCCAGCAGGAAGCGGTCCTGACCACGTACGACGCAGACGTTGCCTATTACTACGACGCGGGGCTCGACATGGCCGCGGCCTCCGATCGTCAACCTGGCAACAACATGCGCACGGAAGCGGTCTTCTACGACACTGACGGGGCGCTGCGGCGCACGACGCTGAACGGATTGCAGGCCGAACGCGTGCCGGTACAGGCGCGTTATCGGACGCTGGCGCTGAAGACGGCCGGCGGCAGCGTGGCGGTGTTCCCGGCGCCGCACGCATACTTTTTCCCTCGCGATTTCACCTCCAATCCGGGCTTCGTCTGGCATCGCGCCTGGCGCGGGCGCGTGGCGCTGGGCATCAGGCAGCTGCGGGACGAGAACTGGCAGTTCTATCCCTGGATGAACGCGCCGCCCGGACGGCCGCAACGCATGAGCGTCTTCTTTCTGCTGTCGGCTGCCGCGCCGGAAACGGCGCTCGAGCACGTCCTCCGCTATACGAACGGCGATCGCTTTCGACCCCTCGACGGCTACAAGACCCTCGCCACGCACTGGCATCTGGCTCACACCGTTCAGGCGATCGCCAACGGGTTCGACCGGACGCCGCCGTTCAAGCCGGTGCTGAAGGCGATGGGCGTCGACGTCGCGATGATCATGGACTTTCACGGCGACGGGCATCCGAGGGATCTCACCGATCTGCGTCTCGACGAGCTGCACGCGTACTTCGCCGCGTTGCGCGCGCAGTCGGATTCGGAGTTCCTGCTCATTCCAGCCGAAGAGGCCAACGTGCACCTCGGTGGACACTGGGCGCTCGTGTTTCCAAAGCCCGTGTACTGGTTCATGAGTCGTCCCAGGGATGGCGCCTTCGTTTCCACTCATCCGAAATATGGCACGGTCTACAGCGTGGCCGATGCGAAGGAGATGCTCGACCTCGTGCGTCGCGAGGGTGGCCAGATGTACCAGACGCATCCACGGACGAAAGGATCGACAGGATTTCCGGATCGAATCCTGTCGACCGACCATTTCCGCGACGCCAGCTATCTCGGCGTCGGGTGGAAAGCGATGCCGTCGGATCTGTCGTCGCCGCGGCTGGGCGATCGCGTGTTCGACCTGTTGGACGAATTGAACAATCAGGGGCTGCGCAAGCGCCTGCTCGGCGAGGTGGACGTGTTCCAGTTCGACCACACGCACGAGCTCTACGCGCACATGAACGTCAACTACGTCAAGCTCGGTCGGGTGCCCTCGTTCGATCGATGGGGCGACGCGCTGGCGCCGCTGGCGAGAGGGGAGTTCTTCACCACGACCGGCGAAGTGCTGCTCCCTGACGTGGACCTTGCCTCATCATCCGGGAGCGAAATCGTCGCCCGGGCCCGGGTGTCGTGGACGTTCCCGCTCCGGTTTGCCGAAATCGTCTGGGGCGACGGCCGGACGGTGCATCGCGAGGTCATCGACCTCGCGGATACGCGCGAGTTCGGGAGCAAGGCCTTCGAGTGGCGAGCGCAGGCAACCGGCTGGAAGTGGGCACGGATAGCGGTGTGGGACGTCGCCGGGAACGGCGCATTCGTGAACCCGTTCTGGCGACCGTGAGTCCACCCCAGCGGCCCGGCACAAACCCTTGACTCTCTACGCCTCCGCCTGAGCCCTCGAGACCGAACCTCGTCGACCTTTGATTCCGTCGCGGCGGTCCCAAGCGGCCGGGCTCATCGAACCGGGCGATTGACGATTGCAATAGTGCGCACCTGGCCGCCGGCCTCGACCCTTCTCACGCCTCACTCGCTGCGGAGCGCGCGCATCGGGTCGACGCGCGAGGCCCGTCGCGCCGGCCCGTACGCCGCGACACCAGCGACGCTCGCGAGCAGCGACGCGGCGGCCGCGAGCGTTGCCGGGTCCGTCGCCGACACGCCGAACAGCTGCGCCGCGATCAGACGTCCCGCCGCCAGCGCCGCCGGGATGCCGATGACAATGCCGATCGCGACCAGCCGCAGCGCCGACCAGATCTCCGTACGCAGGACACGGCCGCGCGGCGCACCAAGCGCCATGCGGATGCCAATGTCGCGCGTCCGATTGGTGACCGCGTACGCCATCAACCCGTACAGACCGATGGCCGCCAGCCCCGCCGCCAGCGCGCCGAAGAAGCCGGACAGCCGCGCCAGCAGCTTCTCGCGGACGAGGGCACGCTCGACATCCTGAACGATCGGTGTGACGGACGTGACAATCAGCTTCGGCTCCACCGCCTGGATCTCACGCCGTACGCTGCCCATCAGGCTTCCCGGCGCACCGGCCGCGCGCACCACATACATCCGCCCCGCCTCGGACGGAAAGTAGATCAGCGGCTTGCTCGCATCACGCACATGGTCGTAGAT
>JBOGIX010000404.1:0-6326 GCA_050744685.1 Vicinamibacterales bacterium
CCGCGAGGTGGGTATCGATGAGCGTCAGGAAGACACGGCTGAATCCCGCGTTAATGGCCTGCTTCACGCCGCGCTGCGCCTCCAGCTCCTCTTTGATTCGCTCGAAGATCAGCACGTTCGAATCGACGCCCATGCCCATCGTCAGGATGAAACCGGCGATGCCGGGCAGCGTCATGGCCGCGCCGAAATAGGCCATCAAGCCGATCAGCAGGACCAGGTTGCAGACCATGGCGACGATGGCGTTGATGCCCGAGAGCTTGTAGTACGTGAGCATGAAAAGGATCACGAGCAGGAGGCCGGCGAGCGAGGCGGTAACGCCGGAGCGGATGGAGTCGGCCCCGAGCGACGGGCCAATCGTGCGCTCTTCGAGATAGCTCATCGACGCGGGCAGCGCGCCGGAGTTCAGGGTGAGCACGTGATCGGCCACTTCCTGCGCGGTGAAGCTGCCGGAAATGCGCCCCTCGTCGTTGATGCGGCTCTCGATGCGCGGCGCCGTCTGCACGCGATTGTCGAGAATCACCGCCAGATACCGCCCGACATTCTCGCCCGTGAGACGGCCGAACTTCACCGCTCCCTCGCGGGTCATCGAGAAGCCGACGGCGGGACGGCCGTTCTCGTCGAGCGTGCTGCGCGCGGTACGCAGGTCCTGGCCGGTGATCGGCGCGATCTTCTTCACCAGGTAGTAGGACGTGCCCGCCTCGCCCCCCTCAGAGGCCCCGGTCAGCACTTCCATGTCGTCGGGGACCTTGCCGCCGAACTGCTGGAGCAGCGCCTCCTGCGTGGACGCCGGGCCCGCCTCGACCAGCTTGAGCTGCAGCTGCGCGGTCGAGCGGATGATTTCCTTGGCGCGCGCGATCTCCGTCACGCCTGGCAGCTGCACCAGCAGCTGATCGCCGGTATCGCCGTATTCGGAGATGTTCGGCTCGGTGACGCCGAGCTCGTTCACGCGGCGATCGATCGTCTCCCGCGCCTGGACCACCGTCTGCTGGCGCATCTGCGCCGCGATGTTCGGGCGCATCGTGAACTCGTAGGTCCCCTGCGCCCCCGGGTTCCGCTCGTAGTTGCCGGCGGTGACATCGTCGGCGACGCGGCGGAACTCGGCTTCGCGATCGGCCGGCACCCCCTCGACGCGGAAACTGGTCGGCGAGGTCGCACTCGC
Organism: Vicinamibacterales bacterium; assembly: GCA_050744685.1. GTDB lineage: Bacteria > Acidobacteriota > Vicinamibacteria > Vicinamibacterales > 2-12-FULL-66-21 > JACCXG01. The sequence goes on from JBOGIX010000404.1 coordinate 1,160, forward strand.
GGACGTGAGCGTGACGCCCGCGGCGCGCGCCGCTTCGCGCAACTGCTCGGCCGTGGTCGTGACCGACGTGCGGAGCGCCTCGTCGGTGTGGACCCGGAGCACGAGGTGCACGCCCCCCTTCAGGTCGAGGCCGAGCTTCAGCTGCCGCGCCTCGAGCCAGGCGGGCGCCGGCAGGTTGTATCGGCTGGCGAGGATGGGATAGACGCCAATGCCGAAAAAGATGACGAATACAGCGAGGATGGTGAGGACTTTCCAGCGAATGCTCTTCATGATGTGTCTTACCGCCGCACGGCGCGGCGCCTAGAGGCTGCCGCCTTCGGTGACGACGGGCTCCTGGCCCTGGTAGCCGGCGACCGCGGCCTTGGCAATCTCTATCCGTACTTTATCGGCAATCTGCACCTGGACGGATCGGTCGCCAAGGCGGGTGATCTGGCCGTAAATGCCGCTGGTCGTGATGACCTTGTCGCCCACCTTCAGGGCGTCCTGAAACTCCTGCACCTTCTTCTGCCGCCGTTTCATCGGCAGCAGGATCAGGAAATAAAAAATCGCGAGGATGATCGCGAACGGCACGAGCTGGAGCCAGCCGGCCTGGCCGGGAGTAGCCGCTGCGAAGAGCACGGAATCGAACGCCTGGTCCATTCAGTTTCGGGGTCGGCGGGAGTAGGTTTGACGGAACTCGACGCGGAGTTTTTCAAACGTGCCGAACACTATAGCCTCCCTAATCCGCCGCATCGTGTCAAGGTAAAAGTGCAGGTTATGCAACGAGTTGAGGGTCGCGGCCGTGATCTCGCCGGACATATAGAGGTGGCGGAGGTAGGCCCTCGAAAAGCGCCGGCAGGTGTAGCACGCGCACCCGGGATCGGGCGGCAGCGGGTCTTCCGCGAAGCGCGCGTTCTTGATCGAGAGCGGCCCGGTCGTGGTCAGAAACTGACCGTTCCGGGCGTTGCGCGTCGGCAGCACGCAGTCGAACATGTCGATGCCGCGCGCCACGCCTTCGAAGAGGTCGTCGGGCATCCCGCTGCCCATCAGGTAGCGCGGTCGATCCGCGGGGAGCTGTGGCGCCGTGTGCGTGACGATGTCGTACATGATGCCGGGGGCTTCGCCGACGCTGAGGCCGCCGATGGCGTAGGCCTCGAACCCGATGTCGACCGTTCTCTGGACGCTCTCGGTCCGCAGCCCCGGCACGGTCGCCCCCTGGATGATGCCGAACTGCGCCTGGCCGGGATTGGTGACCGCCACGAGCCCGGGATTGTTCCGGATCTCCAGCATCCGCGCGCGGCCGCGCGCGGCCCAGCGCACTGATCGCTCCATCGCCGCGCGAGCGGCATCCTCGGTCGCCGGTGTGGCGATGCACTCGTCGAGCACCATCGCGATGTCGGAGCCGAGCGCGGACTGGACGTCGGTGGCCAGCTCCGGCGTGAGCAGATGTCGGGTGCCGTCGAGATGCGATTGGAACTCGGCCCCCTCGTCGCGGATGCGGCGGATGTCGGCGAGGCTGAACACCTGGTAGCCGCCGCTGTCGGTCAGGATCGGCCGCGACCATCCGATGAAGGCGTGCAGCCCGCCCGCCCGCGCGATCAGGTCGGCGCCGGGCCGCAGGAACAGGTGATAGGTGTTGCCCAGGATGATCTCGGCGCCGAGATCCTCGAGGTCGCGATGCGTGACCGCCTTCACGGCGCCACGCGTGCCGACCGGCATGAACACCGGCGTCTGGACGACGCCGTGCGGCGTGCGCAGCTCGCCGCGCCGCGCCAGGCCGTCGGTGTGCGTGATGCGGAACTGGAACGCGCCCGGTGCGGGTGCGGCATCGCCGCCGCCGCTGGCGGCGCCCGTGTTCTCGAGAGGGGGTCCGGCGCTCGGGATTGGCGCACTGGGGCTCACCCCCTTATTGTCGACGACTCCTGTATTCTGTTGTATGTGAAACGACTTCGCGTCGGTGTCTTGTACGGCGGCCGATCGGGTGAACACGAAGTGTCGATCGCGTCGGCAGCCGCCGTTTTCGCCCACCTCGACAAGACGCGTTACGAGGCGGTCCCCATCCGCATCGAGAAGGACGGCCGATGGTGCCTCGCCGATCGCGCGCCGACGGCCATGTCGGCGGGGGAGGTCATCGAGCACGCCCGCCTGGAAGCCGCCCGTCCGGTGCGCAGCGGCCGCGAGGTCCACATGATCGCGCGGCCGAGCGAGGAAACCGTGCTCTCGATCGATCGCTCGGCTGGAAAGCGCGACGAGCTCGGGCATGCCACGGTGACCGGCCTCAACCTCGACATCATCTTCCCGGTGCTGCACGGTCCTTATGGCGAGGACGGCACCGTCCAGGGGCTGCTCGAACTGGCCAACGTCCCGTATGTCGGCGCCGGCGTGCTGGCGTCCGCCGTCGGCATGGACAAGGGCGTGATGAAGATCGTGTTCGTGGCGCACGGCCTCCCCGTCGGGCCGTATCGCGTCGTGATGCGCCACGAGTGGGAGTCGGACCGCGACGCCACCGTGTCGATGCTCGCGTCCGCACTCGGGTATCCGATGTTCGTGAAGCCGGCCAACCTCGGGTCGAGTGTCGGCATTTCGAAGGCCAAGGAGCGCGACGGCCTGGCGCGTGCCCTGGATCTCGCCGGCTCGTTCGACCGCAAGATCGTCGTCGAGGCGGCGATCCCGCACGCGCGCGAGATCGAGTGCGCCGTGCTCGGCAACGATCATCCCGAGGCGTCGGTGCCCGGCGAGGTGATTCCCTCGCGCGAGTTCTACGACTACGAAGCCAAGTACATCGACGATCGCTCCGAGGTGATCATCCCGGCGGCGCTCGAACCCCCGGTGGCCGAGGAGATCCGGCGGCTCTCCATCGCCGCGTTCCGGGCCATCGACGGCGCCGGCATGGCGCGCGTCGATTTCCTGCTCGACCGCGAATCGGGACAGCTCTATCTGAACGAGGTCAACACGATTCCCGGATTCACCACCATCAGCATGTACGCCAAGCTGTGGGCAGCCACCGGCGTCGATTACGCGACGCTTCTCGATCGGCTGATCGTGCTCGCCCGGGAGCGGCACGCCGAAAAGCAGCAGCTTCGCACCACGCTGACATGATCCGCGCGGCGCAGCGGGAAACGAATCCTCTCGCGGGGTTCGCGCTCGCGGTCGCATTCGCGCTCGGCTGGCTGGCCATCGTCCCCGCACGCGCCGCGCAGGAGCCGCTGCGCCGCTCGACGCCGCCGCTGCCGCCGCGGTACGAGCTCCAGGGTGAAGCGGCGCTCGTCCGCGTCTACGAGTTCATTCTCGAGGCCAGGTTCGATCAGGTCGAGGCGGAACTGCGCCGCGCGTGCGGGCCGGCGCCGCCCGAAGCCTGCAACGTGCTCGACGCCACGGCGCTCTGGTGGCGCATTCAGCTCGATCCCGAGAACCGCGTGCTCGACCCGGCGTTCACCGCGTCGGTCGACCGCGCCATCCGGACGACCGAGGCGTGGGCGGAACGCGAGCCGCAGGACCCGGAGGCCTGGTTCTACGTCGGCGGCGCCTACGGCGCGCGCGTGCAGTGGCGCGTGCTGCGCGGCGAAAAGGTCGCCGCCGCGCGCGACGGCAAGCGCATCAAGCAGTCGCTCGAGCGCGCCATCGAGCTCGAGCCCGGGCTGGACGACGCGTATTTCGGGCTGGGACTCTACAAGTACTACGCCGACGTGGCGCCGGCGGCGGCAAGAATCCTGCGGTTCCTGCTGCTCCTGCCCGGCGGGGACCGCGAGGAAGGGCTGCGCGAGATGCTGCGCGCGCGCAGCCGCGGCCGCCTGCTCCAGGGGGAGGCCGACTACCAGCTGCACATCATCTATCTCTGGTACGAACGCCAGCCGCACCGCGCGCTCGAACTGCTCGCCGGGCTCCAGGCGCGTTACCCCGGCAACCCGCTCTACCTGATGCAGATCGCGCATATCAGGGAGGCTTACGAGCACGACATCTCGTCGAGTCTCGACGCGTGGCTGACGCTGCTGGCCGCGGCGCGCGAGCAGCGCGCCAACAACGCCGCGCTCGCCGAGGTGCACGCGCGGCTCGGCGCCGCCCGCATGCTCGATCGCCTGTATCTGACCGACCACGCCCTCGAGCACCTCCAGAGCATCATCGCGATGAAACCCCAGGCGCCGTACTCCTCGATGGCCCTCGCGCACCTCCGCCTCGGCCAGGCGCACGATCGGCTCGGCGCGCGCCAGGCCGCCCTGTCCGCGTACCGGGCAGCGATGGCGGCCGTGCCCCCGCTCGATCCCTACGACGTACGCGGACAGGCGTCGGAACTGCTGCGGCGGAAGCCGGACGCGCGGCAGACCGAGGCGTTCCGGCTGTCGCTCGACGGATGGCGGCGCCTCGAGCGCAACGACCTGCCCGGCGCCAGCCAGGCGCTCGAGCGATCGTTGACCCTCGATCCCGAGGATCCGGTGGCGCACTACCGGTACGGGCGCGTGCTGCAGGCACGCCGGCAGGATGCGCCGGCCCTCCATCATTTCGAGGCGGCGATCGCCGCGGCCCGCACCTGCCCGGCACCCATTCTCGGCAACGCGCACCTCGAGGCCGCACGCCTGCACGAACGGCTCGGCGATCGCGACGAGGCGGTGTCGCAATATCGCATCGCGTCCACGCTGTTCGGCGCCGCCGCCGAGACGCGGGCCACTGCCTTGCGCGCGCTGGCCCGGTTGTCGGCGCGGTAAGAGGAGCCGTCGGAGGCCATCGACCTCCGCGATCTCGATGGCCTCGGCGTCCGCATTCGCTCTGTCCTCACGCTCTGCCCTCGCGCTCTGTCCACGCTCTGTCCTCGCGATTCGTCTCCCGGCCTCGACTCGACTCTCGCGCGGCACGCAATTCGCTTCTCGCCCGCTCCATCGATCGCGCCACTCTGCCTCACACGACGCGATCGACCTGAACGATGCATCGCATCCGAGCCGCTGCCCGCACATCGACGCGACAGATCCGTGCGGCGGGTGACGGATTCGTGCGAGGCCGCGCGCGTTTCTCACGCCAGTCTCACTCGCTTGACAACGAACGCCGTTTACGCTTGGGCCCCTACAGGTCCCGGGCGGCGGATCCGACACTTTCTCTGTGCGGGTTTTTGACAAGGCGATGCAGTTTGTGCTTGACACTGCGATCTTCTCACCCGTAATCTACATCTCGTATGAGGGTGGTCCGCTCAGCCCACCTG
>JBOGIX010000405.1:0-6469 GCA_050744685.1 Vicinamibacterales bacterium
GTTCGGTGCTGCCGCAGAGAGAACACGTCGGCCATGGACATCGCTCCGCCCGAGGGGGCCCAGAGGCTTCCGCGAGGAGTCGCCGATCCCGGCGGGATCGCGGGGTACGTCTGCTCCGCGGACGGAATCGAGCGGCTCGACCTCCGAAGCGGTGATCGTGTCTGGGCCACGACCGTGGCGAAGTATCCTGTCGGCCTCTGGCGGGCGCGGCTCATCGCTCTTCGCGCCGCCGCTCAATCTCCCGCGCTGCAGATCGTGACGCTCGATCTCGAGCGTCCGGACAATCCGCTCGTCTCGTCTGGTCCCATCACCGTCCCGGCCTGGGCCGCTGCAGCACCGGATCGCCTGTTTATCGAGGCCTCGATTGAAGGTGATCAGCTGATCCTGGTTTGGACCTCCCAAAAGGCATACGAGGGAGGCGCTCCTCCGCCTCGCGACATCGAGCTTGCGGCCGCCAGGGCGGCCGCGGGCGCCGCGCGCATCGATCTCACCAGCGGTGAAGTGGAGGTGACAACAACGCGTCCGTCCCGCGCGCGCGCGGGCTCTGCTGAGTTGTCGCAGTTGCGCAACGGCGAGTGGTACAGCGATCGCTGGATGGCCGGTCCCGAAGCCGTCCGCACCGTCCTCACGGAGGTCGAAGGAGGCCAGCGGCTATCGCTCGAGTTCGGGGCAGACGATGCCGCGGGGGAACGCGTGGTCGTGATGGAGGGCACGGCACTCGTCAGCGTGGTCACCCTCGACGGCGCGCACGTGATCGCGCGCGACGAAGGACGCGCACGAGCGGCGCGAAATGCGATCGTCTTTTCGATTCCGGCCCGCGCGAGAGTGGGCGCGATCACGTGGGAGCCCGAGGCCAGCGATCCGTCGGTGCTCGGCAATCGTGTCGTCTACCTGGTGCGGCGGGTCGAGCGCGCGGCGACGGCGCAGTCGCTCGGCGCCGTCGCGCTCGCGCTGTGCGCTCGTGCGCTGCAGGACGACCGCGTGCTCTGGGAACATCAGCTCGAACGTGTGCAGACCGGCCCGCGGCAGGTGAGACCGCGGATGTGAAGAGGAGTTGACGCATGGCGCAGATGTCACGGGAGGAAGCGGCGCGCCGCCGCAATCTCGAGGTCGAGCAGGTCGAGCGCCTGCAGAAGCAGCGGGGACTCACCACCGATGCGATTGCCTCGCTCGGCGAGAACACGCTCCGCCGCCAGCTGCTGCGGCTCGAGTATCCGAACTTCGCACGCGCCCGACAGGCCTTCCGACTGCTGCAGGAGCGCGACGAATCCGGCAGCGTCCCCGCGCAAGCCCTTCCGCGCGCGCTGTCGCGCCTCGACGCGATGCGAACGCGCGCCGTGCGGGACCGCGTGGCGGGTGTTCCCTCGGGCCTTCGCGTCGATCGGCAAAGCCTCTCGCGCACGGCCGGCCTGAGCCCCTTCCACACGGGCTGGGTGGCCCTCGGCCCGGGGAACGTCGGCGGACGCACACGCGCGATTGTCGTGCATCCGACCGCCCCTGCGACCATCTGGGCCGCCAGCGTCGGCGGCGGCGTGTGGCGCACCGACGACTCGGGTGGAAGCTGGACGCCGGTCGACGACCTGATGGCGAACCTCGCGGTGTGCTGCATGGTGATGGACCCGGGCGACCCGCAAGTCATCTACGCCGGCACGGGTGAGGGATTCTTCAACCTCGACGCCATCCGCGGCGCCGGCATCTTCATGACCCGCGACGGCGACATCTGGACGCAGCTGACGTCGACGACTGGCCCGCAGTTCACCTCGATCAATCGGCTCGCCATCTCCCGCGACAGCAGGATCCTGCTCGCCGCGACACCCGCCGGACTGTTTCGCAGCGACGATGCGCCGCGAGCGCGATGGACGCTGGTGCTCGACGAAGCGATCGCGGACGTGGATTTCGATCCGGAGAATCCCGCGCTGGCGGTCGCCGGCAGCTTGAGCACCGGCCGGGCGTTCTTTTCGACCGACGGCGGTGCGACGTGGCGCACTGCCACCACGGATGGCTCGCCTGGCCGTCGCGTCGAGGTCACCTACGCCGCGCAGGGTACGGGCATTGTCTACGCGTCGGTGGAGGCCAGCGGGGGAGAGATCTGGCTGTCCACCGACGGCGGGCAGAGCTACCGCAAGCGCGCGGCATTGAGCGCGGACGGCGGAGACGTCAACTACCTCGGCGATCAAGGCTGGTACGACAACGTGATCTGGGCCGGGGATCCCACCGACGCCTCGCTGGTGATCGTCGGCGGAATCGATCTCTGGCGCAGCACCGACGGCGGCGACACGCTGGTCGACATCAGCACGTGGTGGAGCAGGGCCTCCGTGCATGCCGATCACCACGCCATCGTCTCGCATCCCGCGTACGACGGATCGACGAACCGCCAGGTGTTCCTCGGCAACGACGGCGGCATCTACACTACGATGGATATCCGAACTGCCGGGAACGATCCGGACGTGCCAAGAGACTCCGGGTGGGCGAGGCTCGTGAACAGCTACGCGGTCACGCAGTTCTATGGCGGCGCCGGCAACTCCTCGGGCACGATCATCGGCGGCGCGCAGGACAACGGTACGCTTCGATACACGCCGGGAACTGGCCACAACGGCTGGGCCGAGATGTTCGGCGGCGACGGCGGTTGGTGCGCTGCCGATCCGGGTGATCCGGACGTAATGTATGGCGAGTACGTGTACCTGAACATCCACCGGAGCACGAACGGCGGCGTCGACGCCGATTACATCAGCGGGCAGTTCTGGGATGGCACGGCATGGCGCTGGAAGCCGGTGCCGTATCGCATCTCCGACGCACGCAACAGCCAGGCGTTGTTCATCGCGCCTTTCGTGCTGGACCCCAACGACTCCAACCGGATCCTCGGCGGCGGCATCTCGCTCTGGCGCACCAGCAACGCCAAGGCGCCGAATACGTCCGCGACCGGGCCGTCGTGGGCGCCGATCAAACCCGCGCTGGACGTGCCCATCAGCGCCATCGCCGTCGCCGACGGCAATGCCGATCTGATCTGGGTGGGGCACGCGCATCGCCAGGGGTTCATGAGCTCGGGCGACGTCTACAAGACGACGAACGGCACGGCGAATGCGCCCGCGTGGTCGAAGGTGGACGACAATCAGTCCGCGCTGCCGCCGCGATACTGCACGCGGATCACCATCGACGCGGCCGATCATCAGGCGGTCTACGTCACCTTCGGCGGCTACAGCCGCGACAACGTCTGGAAGACGTCGGACGGCGGCGCGACCTGGACCAACATCGGCAGTTCGCTGCCGGAAGCCCCGATCCGGTCGCTCGTCATCCATCCACGGCGTCGGAGCTTCCTGTACATCGGCACCGAGGTGGGCGTGTTCGCCAGCGAAAACGGCGGCGCGAGCTGGTCGCCTACCAACGAGGGGCCGACGACGTGCTCGGTCGACGAGCTGTTCTGGATGGGGGAGACGCTGGTGTGCGCCACGCACGGCCGCGGCATGTTCAGCATCGACCTGTCCCGGGTGTGAGCCTCACGCCTGCGTTCGGTTGAAGAGCCTCGTGGATCATGTGCAGTGTCGGCTGCAGCCGGAAGGATTCACCGCGGATCTTCCGCCTGAAGGCGGAAGCCACCCGCTCGCGGCCTGACGAACGTGTGAATACTTGCGTGGCTTCCGGCTTCAGCCGGAAGAATCCGCGGAGATCTTTCGCGTGAAGGAGGAAGCCACCTTCATATACCTTTTATTCACAAGGCCCGCAGGGTGTTCCGATCACAAGACCTTCAGCCACAAGTGGTTGGTTCACGCAGACTCCAGCGCATTGAACCTGCGCAGGTCCTGCTCGACATCCGCCGACCACGCCGTATGGCGATCGACGCCGTGGAACGACCACGGAATCGCAAGCGGATAGCCCCTCTCCCTCGCGAACGTCAAGCGGCTGAACAGGGTCTGATCCGTTCCGCGCAGCTCCGGCCAGATGTCGGTCGGCGTCGTGGCGAACTCGCCGATGATGCCGGGCAGGCGTTCGTGCGCCTCGAGCCGGCGCCCGCCGCCTGGATAGTGATGAAACTGATGAATGTCGACCGCGATGCCTGCGGCGCGCAGCGTGCGCGCCGACGCGAACCCGATCGTCGACTTGAACCCGAACGCCTGCACACGATCGCGGCCGGCCTCGAGGAACGCCCGCATCGCAGCTGCCGGCACGGGTGCACGTCGAAACGGGTTCCGCGGCCACCCGCGCGTGATCCAGTCCGGTTCGTTCATCAGCTCCCAGGCATAGATGACGTCGCGATACGCACCCGAGATGGCCAGCAGCGGATCGAGCGCGCGGGCGAGGAATCGTTGACGTGCGAGCGGGTCCACGAGGGCCTGCACGCGCCCCTGCTTCACCCAGCGCGGATCGATCACCGTGCGCCCCGTCTCCGCGTCGTGTACCTCGACCGGCGTCGTCCCCGGCCGGCAGAAATGAAAATCCACGAACACCGGGAGCAGCCTGATCGGCCGCAGGGCGCGTCCACCCGCTTCCGCGAACCGGTAGAGCAGTGCGGCAAAGTGCTCGAGGAACGCGTCCGCGATCGGCGGCGGATCGAAACGCCAGCCCCCGCGCACGGAGACGTCCCGACGCGGTGCGGCGTCGCCGGTGCCATAAGTCAGGCCGTCAGCGAGGATGAACCAGCGGACGACGGTGATGCCGAGGTCGCTGAAGTAGTCGAGGTGTGCGTCGATGACGTCGAACCAGCGCGGCACCGTGCGGCCCCGACGCCAGGAGGGCGGGGCAGCGCCGAAGTCCCATCCGTAGTCGAGCCACGGGTAGTTCACGCCGACTTGCACCCGATCTCCTAATTCGCTTGTGCCAGTGACCAGTGGCCAGTTGCCAGTTTCCAGGCTTCTTCGGGTTACCAGTTTTCAGGCTTGTCCGCGTTGCCAGTTTCCGTCTACGAGACTACACCGTCCGGTGGCGGCAACTGGAAACCGGAAAGAAAACGACTGGAAACTGAGAACTGGCGACTGGCAACTAGTTCGAGGAATTCCCCTCGCGCAGCTTGCTGAAAGCCGCGGCCATGGAAGTGGTGCGCGCCTGAGCCAGGGGCTGCGGTGCGGCACGCGGCCGCTCCTTCGACGCGACACTCGGGCGCGCCGCGCTGGAACGGCCCTGGCCATCCTGCAGCTTCATCGTGAGCGCGATACGACGGCGCTTCAGGTCGACCTCCACGACGCGCACCTGGACGATGTCGCCGGCTTTGACCACGTCGCGCGGATCCTTGACAAAACGATCGGCGAGCTGGGACACGTGGACGAGGCCGTCCTGGTGCACGCCGACGTCGACGAAGGCGCCAAAGTTCGTGACGTTGGTGACGACGCCTTCGAGCAGCATGTCCGGTTCGAGATCCGCGATCTCGTGGATGCCTTCCTTGAACGCGGCCGTCCTGAACTGCGGCCGCGGATCGCGTCCGGGTTTTTCGAGCTCCTTCAGGATGTCGGTGACCGTGGGCAGGCCGAACCTGTCGTCGACGAACCTGTCGGGCGTCAAAGCACGAAGCACGGTCGGCTTGCCAATGAGGTCGGCGAGCGGCAGCCCGGTATGCGACGCGATGCGCTCCACGAGCGGATACGCCTCAGGGTGGACCGCCGACCCGTCGAGCGGGTTGTCGCCGCCGGAGATCCGCAGGAAGCCGGCGGCCTGCTGGAACGTCCGGCCGCCCACGCGTGGGACCTTCAGGATCTGCTGGCGGTTGCGGAAAGGCCCGTGCTCGTCGCGGAACGCAACGATGTTGCGCGCGAGCGACTCGTTGAGCCCCGAGATGCGCGACAGGAGCGGTGCGGAGGCTGTGTTCACTTCCGCGCCGACAGCGTTGACGCAGTCCTCGACCACCGCGTCCAGCTTCTTTGCCAGCTGGCCCTGGCTGACGTCGTGCTGGTACTGCCCGACGCCGATCGCCTTGGGATCGATGCGCACGAGCTCCGCGAGCGGATCCTGTAGTCGCCGCGCGATCGATACGGCGCCGCGAAGCGAGACATCGACGTCGGGAAACTCCCGCGACGCCACCTCGGAGGCGGAGTAGACCGAGGCGCCCGCCTCGGACACGACGGCGCTCGTCAGCTGCAGCTCGGGATGGCGCTTGATCACGTCGGCGACGAGGCGGACCGTTTCACGCGAGGCCGTTCCGTTCCCGATGGCGACGAGCTGCACGCGATGCCGGGCGGCCACCGCGGCAAGCGTCCGGAGCGAGCCCTCCCAATCGTTTCGCGGCTCGTGCGGATAGATGGTGGCCGTCTCGAGCAGCCTGCCCGTGCCATCGACTACCGCCACTTTGACGCCGGTACGGATGCCGGGGTCGAGCCCGATCGTGACGCGCTGTCCGGCCGGCGCGGCAAGCAGCAGGTCGTGAAGGTTGCGCCCGAAGACCCGAATGGCCTCTGCCTCGGCCTGCTCGCGCAGCCGCTGTTCGAGATCGCTTTCGAGATGCGGCAGGAGCTTGTATTTCCACGTCCACCGCACGGTCTCGAGG
>JBOGIX010000406.1:0-2198 GCA_050744685.1 Vicinamibacterales bacterium
CTGTTCGAGGCGCGCCATCAGCTCGAACCGCTCCTGGCGAATCGCGGTGAGCGCGTCGAGCTGCCGCGGATCCGCACGGCGCGCCGCCGCCGCGAGGTCGGAAAGCGTCACCGGGTAGAAGTTGTCGTCCGCGAGCAGGATGAACCGGAATCCCCGCCGCCTGAGCGCAACGACCTCGCGCACCACCTCGGCGACGCGCCGCTGGCGCGGCTTCTGGCCATCGGTGCGCCACACCGAGCAGAACGAGCAGTGCTTCGGACATCCGCGCACCGTCTGCACGGATCCCCACATGTAGCGATCCGACGGCAGCAGGTCCCAGCGTGCCGGCGCGAACGACTCGCCGTCGATGCGGCCGCCGTCGTACCGCTCCTGCAGGGTTCCCGACGCGCAGTCGTCCAGCACGCGCGACCAGACCAGATCGCCGTCGCCGCTCACGACCGCGTGCGCGCGACCGTGTTCCATGGCCTCGTCCGGAAACAGGGTGGCATGAATGCCGCCGAAGACGACGAACGCGCCGCGCTCGCGCGCCTGCTGGCCGAGCCGATAGCCGCGAAGCGCGTTGGCCGTATGGATGCCGATGCCAACGATGTCGCCGGGCCGGACCGCCTCCACGTCCAGCGGATCGAGGGTCTCGTCGACGATCGTGGGAACGCCGTAGCGCGCCGGCGTGGCCGCGGCCAGCACGTACAGCCAGCGTGGCGTGATGACGGCCGTGCCGAACGAGATATCACTCGGATTGACGAGGTATATGCGCACGCGAGAGCTCCTCAGAATGACTCGGCAATCGTCCTGCCAAACCGGGTGAACAAACCAGCCGTCTTGACCGCGGCGTTCTGCGAACCGCGGCCCACGGCCACGCCTGCGTCGGCGGCCGCGCGCCATGGCGACGGGAGCGTCGACGACGCACTGACGGATTGCACGCCGTCTATCATAAAGAGATCGGGCGGCACCGAAATGACCAACGGTACCTGCTCCCCCGATGATACGGGCAGCAGTGTCGCGACGGCGACCTCCGCTGCCGGCGACAGATCCGGCGGCAGGTGATCTCCCCGCCCATGCACTGCCCTCGGCGCCGTCGTGCCGGTGTCGCGTGGTGCGGTGTGCGGCGTGTCTCGCGCAGCATCCCGCTGCGCTCGAATCGATGCCGCCAGTGACGGTCGTGCCGGCCGTCGCTCGGCGGCGCGTGCGAATGACGCGATCTCGCGCTCATCCAGCAGCGGCAGCGCCGGCGCGTCCTGCGCGGTCGTCGCAGCAGCCGCGGGCCGCGAGGCGGCGACACCTGCGATCTCCCACCCGCTCAGCGCCACGGCCGCGAGGCACACGGCGGCGAGCGCTGTGATCGTTGCCGCCGACCACCGGGCAGCAGGAGGTGTGCTCGTCCGGAGAATCCGCTCAACCCGTCTGCGAAGGCCCGAAGACGACAGCGCGGCGGGCACGGGCAGCGGCTTCCCTGCGGGCAGCGGCAGGCTCGCCAATCTCGCGAGACACGCGGCATATCCCCTGGCGGAGCCCGATAGCGACACGGCAATCTCGTCGCAGGCCGTTTCGCGCTCCAGCCGGAGCTGCCGATCGATCCAGCGGATCGCGGGATGCCAGCCGGCAATCACGCCGACGAGGACCTGGACGATGTTTGCAATGTCGTCGCGGCGCTGCACGTGCGCCCACTCGTGGATGACGACCTGGTCGAGCTCCATGGGCGACAGCCGGGACGCGAGGAGAGGTGCGACCGCAACATCGGGCGTACCGCCTCCGAGCACCGCCGCCGAGCGCACTTCGTCCGACAGCACCAGCCGCGTCGAGCGTCCGTTCGCTTTCACCGACGTCCAGTGCCGCAGCGTGTTCTCGACCTGCAGCGCGATCGGCCGCACCTGAGCCTTCACACGTCGAAGCGCCCGAACGGCAAACAGGAATCGGAGGGCGTGCGCGACAGACCATGCGCACCAGAGCACGATCAGGGCGGTCTCGAGCCGGCGCCAGTCGCCGGAAACGAGGACCATTGGAACGCTTGCCGTGTCGCCGCCCGGGGCGGACGAAGGCGCCCCTGCGGTCACGAAGGGCGCCAGGGGCAGGACCAGCACCAGGCCCAGCGTCGTCCACCAGACGACGAGCCGGGCTTGCGTCCGGCGTGCAGCGAAGACGCCGAGCGCGGCCTGCGCGGCAAGCGCCAGCAGGCCGCCTTGCCACAGCCAGTTCAGCAG
>JBOGIX010000407.1:0-4743 GCA_050744685.1 Vicinamibacterales bacterium
CCGCCGGCCTCCGGCCGGCGGGACACCGGATCGGAATCTCACGATGTCACGCTCCCTCCGTTGCCGTCCGTTGCCCCCGTTGCTCCGTTCTATGGGTCCGTGTCCTCCATCGCCTCCGGGCTCCTCCACCTCCAGATCTCCGTCGCCTCCACGAAACTCCGCCCCTCGAGATCTCTACCGCACCTCGTAAACCCTCACATCCTCCCTCTTGAACATCAGGGGGAACGCCTCCGGGTGCTCGTCGAACTTCCGAACGCCCTCTGGATATTCCCGTTCGTCTTCCCGATCCACATACAGGTAGTCGATGCGCAAGCGGTGCGCGATCGTGCGTGCTTCGTCAACGTTCGTAGTGGCGAAGATGATTCGTACCTGCTCTGAGCGCTCCCGGTACTCGGGCACGGGCAGCAGCGAGATGGGCTGACCAGCGGCCATGCGGCGGCCGGCGAATGACGGGATCAGCGTCCAGTGTTCACGGGCGCGGACGACGGGCTCCATCTGGACGATGTCGCGGTCGCCTGTGTTGGCGCGGATCCAGTCGAACGCGGCCTGCTGTGCGGGAGTCGTCCAGAGCGTCCATCGGAAACCGGGCCCCGGCCGCCGGTTGCCGATGTCCTGGGCGTTGTAGGTATCGATGACGGTCGTCGGAAGCCCCAGCGCGAGGACGACGACGACCACCGCAGCCAGGGCGATGCGAGGCAGCCGTTCGAGCGTGCGCGCGAGCAAAATCGGAATCGAGACGAGCAGGATCTGGCCGGCACGGAAGCCCACCCACGACGCCTCGGAGATCCTCACGAAGTAGAGAAGGAACAGGCCGAGCACGAGGCCACCGGCGCCGAGCGCGATCGCGCGCCGGGCCCGATCATCGCGGGCGGGTAGCACCAGTCCCGGGAGGGCGGCGAGGAGCACGGGGCCGAGCGAGAGTAGCAGCGTGATCACCGGGTGGTTGCGCGAGAATCCGTGAAAGCCGATCTCGAGCGCGGATCCGGCGCCTTCTGTGACCTTGCTCGCGGCGCCCCAGGCCACTGCCGCCACGACGAACACCGCGGCGAGGGCGTGCCGCGCGATGGCGGCAATGCCGCCCGGCTTGCGGATGCCATCCACCAGCACGCACAGCCCGTAGATCATCGAGCATGCGCCGCCGAGCAGCGGGTTCATCGTCGTGGCGAGTCCGAGCGCGAGGCCGGCGCCTGCGATCGCCGCCGGGCGCGCAAGCGCACCCGCCGTTGCCGCACACAGCAGCCCCACCAGGCCGAGCGCGATCGACGTCGTATGCTGCGGCGTGTACCAGAGGGAACGGGGAATGTTGTCGATGCGCAGGCCGCCGAACGACCACGCGCTGATCGCGTCGATGTTGGTATCGAGCAGCCCGGCGAGCGGGCGCCCGCGCGATCGGAGATCGATGATGGCGTAGAGACCCTCGGCGCTGGCGGCAACGACCGCGAGGGCCACGGCTGCAGCGGCCGCGACGTTCGATCCCACACCGCTTCGCACGAGTACGAAGAGCGCGGCCAGCATCAGCAGTCCTGCGAGCATCGCGTTCGCCTTCAGGAACGGCTGCACGTCCCGCCCGCCCGGATCTGCGGACGGCGCGAGGCGCGCGGTCGCGGAGGGGAGCAGGAAATACGTCCAGTAGTAATTCATGACCCGGGGCGCGAGGTAGGGATTGCGCGGCGGCAGCTCGAACTTGGCCAGCTCGTACGCGAGCGCGCTGTGCCAGAAGAAATCCGCCGTGAAATACGCGCGGTAATAGCGGTTCCCCGCGGCATCGTAGCGGCCGAGGTTTCGGTAGGTGATCCCCATGAGTACGGGCACCAGCAGCAGCACGAGCAGCAGCGACCGGACATCCGCGCCACTCCATGGCGCCGCGGCGATCACTGGCTTGTTGGCGATCGAACGGCTGACGCCGAATCCCGCGAGGACGGCGACCAACCAGGCGGCGACGAACACGACCGCGGAGGCATGACCCGCCGCGATGCACGCCCACAACGCGAGCTGTGTGATGCCGTAGCCGACGAGGGCGCCGGAAATCCACCCGGCCGGATGACGCGTGCCGAAGAGGGCCAGTCCGATCGGGACGCCGGGCGCGAGAGATGCCGCAAACACGATCGGATAGGCCAGGCCGACGCCGCCCGTCGACATCCAGAGCGCGATCGCGACCGAAATCGCCAGCAGCAGTGCGGCCACTCGCACGCTCATCGGTTCGGCGAGCTCCCGGGCACGGTGCTGGACCCGTGCGGGGCACCCGCGACGGCTTCGCGGTTCCCAAACACGTAGAGGAGCCCGCCCGGCAGGTTACCCACAGTGCCGAGCGCGAGAAACAGGATGGAGAGGGCCACCGCGGGCGGCGCGGCAATGCCGGCATAGCCGAACAGCCGTTCGAACGCGTACTGGGTCGTGCCCAGGCCGGCGATCGTGATCGGGATCTGCATGACCAGCGTGATGAGCGGGATGAGCGCGACGTAAAGGCCGAGAGGCTCGGCGATGCCGAGCGAACGACCGAGGCAGTAGGCCTGAAGGACGCGGAGCAGCTGCACCCAGATCGACACCGAGAGCACCGCGACCAGCGCTCCGTGATGATCGGCGTACCTGCGGACGGCGTCGGTCAGGCCCCGCGCGATGTGGCTGACGCGCGGCGAGCGCAGCCAACCGGCGATGGTCACGGCAAGCGCGGTGGCGCGCTCGCTGAACACGGCCGCGGCCGCGACAACGCAGCCGGCGGCGGCGGCGAGCAGCGCAGGCACGACGCCGGGAACGTCGATGCGTTTCAGGAACGTGAGCGCCATCGCGGCCACGAGCACCATGGACAGCACACCGAGCGCACGGTCCATCAGCACCGACGCTGCCGCTTGCGCCGGGCGAACGTCGAGCCTCGCGAGCTGATACGCGCGGTAGACGTCGCCCCCGATGCTCGGCAGGAAATTGCCGACGAACGAGCTCACGAAGAAGATCCGCATGACGTCGGGAATCGGCGGACGGGACCCGGGCGTCAGCGCCCGCAGCAGCACGACCCAGCGATACGCGTTGAGCGCGCGATCCACGGCGACGAGGGCGATGGCGCCGCCGATCCACCGGAGGTCGGCGCCCGCAGACACGCGGACGATGGTGGCCGGATCCGCCTTCCAGACGACGTAGGCTGTCAGCGCAACAGCAACGGCGGTTCGCAGCGCGCGGGAAAACGACAAGACAGCGGAATTGTACGCCTGTTTTCAGCCGCTCGAGGCGAGCTGGCCGCGGCGCGAGAGAAGCGAGCGGAGCGGTCCGCGGTCGACGGCTACCGGGAAGCGAGCCGATCCCGGGCAGGCGGCAGCGTGTCGAGGTGCCGCTGGGGATCGCTTTTGACCTGATACGCGCGCTTGAGGAACTTCGCGTACGGCACGAACTGCTTCATCGCGCCAACGTTGACCTGGCACGGGCTGAGGCAGGTCGGGCAGACCTTCTCCTTGAGGTGCTGCCGGTGTTCGAGGCTCTCGGCCTTGAAGTACAGCGATTCGGCCGAATCGTCGAGCACGTTGCCGAGCTTCTGCGAGTTCTCGCAGTAGTGCAGGTCCCCGTTGGGGTTCAGCAGCAAACCCTGGCTCTGGAACGGGCACGGCATGGTCCGGTGGTACCCATTCGCGATCATGTCCGCGTAGTGCAGGTACATGAACGACTGGCCGCTCAGGACCGATTCCTCCTGCACGCGGTCGAGGAAGAACTTCCGCATGAACGCTTCCTCGCGCTCGCGGAAGCCGATCTTCTCCTCGAGCTCCTTGTTGTGGAGCATGGCGTCGGTGAAGCGCAGCATGTTGAAGACGACGTCCAGTCCCTTGGTGCGCGCCCAGGCGAGGATGTTCTCGGCGTCTTCCATGTTGGTGGCGAAGATCGTCGAGGCGATGCCGAACTGGAAGTTGTCGTGCGTCTTCGCGAGCGCCTGCATGGCTTCGATGGTCTGGCTGGCCTTCTCGAATCCGCGCTTCACGTCGCGCACCTGGTTGTGCACGTCGCCGATGCCGTCGAGCGAGACGCGAATGCTGACGAGCGTGCCCTGCTTCGCGCAGAACTCGACGATGCGCGTGAGCATCGGGATCGCGCGGTGGGGCGTCAGGCCGGTCGTGTTGATGCCGATCTTGCGGAGCCGGGGCAGGTGGCGATGGAACATCTCCACCAACTCGGGCAGGTCGTTGCGCGTGGTCGGCTCACCGCCGGAAATATTGAGGTTCTCGACGGCGCCCCAGAACGGATTGTTCATGACCGGCTCGAGCTGCGCGAGCGTCATGTCCGATTTGCGGTCGCCCCACTTCCAGTTGTTGCACATCGTGCAGCGCGCATCGCAGACCCAGGTGCAGTTGTAGATGAGCACCGTCGGCCGGATGGGATGCATTTTGGCGCTGACGAACGTATTGACGAGGTCGCGCGGCACACCCGCGGCCGCTTTCGCGATGTAGTGCAGACGGAATTTGGATGTAGACATCAGCGGGGCAGACAGCCCATTGTACCGCGTGCGCGGAGGAGCGTCAAAGCTTTGGTGACGTGGAAGTTAGATGGATGTCAGTTCGCCAGTCGCCAGTTTCCGGTTGCCAGATTATCCGATGGTTGCCAGTGCCTGCCTGCCGGCAACCATCAGGCTTTTGGAAACTGAAAACTGGAGACTGTGAGATTGGAAACTGGAGACTGGAAACTGGAGACTGACAAAGAGACTCATCCGAGGGACGAAAGTCCCCCGGATGAGTCTCACTCCTAATTCCCTATGCTCGCCGGCCGCGG
>JBOGIX010000408.1:0-6777 GCA_050744685.1 Vicinamibacterales bacterium
CATGTCCTCCACGCGGCCGGTCACGGTCACGCGCGGATCGTCCAGAGTGGTCAACCATCGCGGCGGGTCGGCGCCGGCGATCACGAACCGCGCCGAGGGCACGCGGGCGGTGATTCTCGGCACCAACTCGTCGCAGAGGCGGCGCGCCGCCACGGCGTTCGGGTAGTAGCTGAGCAGACCGGTAAAGAGCACAGCCGGCCGTTCCGGCGGCGGGACATCCGCCGGGCGCATGAACGCGGCGACGTCAACGCCGTTCGGGACAACGAAGATGCGGCTGCGCGGCTTCCACTGCGCGAACTGATCGCGATCGCGTGCCGACACGGCCGAGATGAACTGCACGCGCGAGGCGCAGGCGTGTTCCTCGCGACGGGTCAGCTCTCCCTGCACGCGGTAATACAGCCGGCGGGGCAGGTCCTGCGCCTCGGTGGCGGCACGCCGGAACACCTCGTGCTCGACGTTGTGCGCTTCGCCAAGGCTCGGCACGTCCGGCACACGGTAGCGCGCGAGCATCAGCGTCGACAGGATCACGCCGTCGAACGGCCGCGCGGCAACTCGGTCGAGCGCCCGCTGAAACCGCAGCGCGTACAAGCGGCGGAAGTCGGCTCGCCCCGTGAGCAACAGGCACGAACGCTGAATCGCTTTCACGGGACGAGGACGCTGCATGTCGACGAAGAACGCCTCGCGGCACACATCAGCCATGTGCGTGCGGAACGCTCGTTCGTCGGCGGCCGTACCGAACGACACCAGCGTGACTTCGTGACGCTTCGCGGCTTCCAGCAGGATCTGATAATGCCGGCGCGCGGGGCCTAGCGCGGGGAGGCATGGTGGGGCATGACACACGTAGAGAAGGCGCATCAGGCGACCTCCTCGCGCGCGTGCATCAGCCGGGGCGGTGCAAGGCGGGAGTAGATGTCGAGTACGGCGCGTGTCCGTGCTTCGACCGCGTGGCATCGCCGAACGTGCGCGCGCGCGGCTGCGCCCAGCTGCCGGCGGAGATCGGGATCCGCGGCGAGGCGCTGCAGCGATGCCGCCAGCGCCTGCGTGTCTCCTCGACGCACGAGCAGGCCAGTGCGACCGTGCGCGACGATTTCAGCCACCCCGCCGACGTCGCTGGCAACGACAGGCATGCCGGCAGCCATCGCTTCGAGCAGCGCATTCGGCGAGCCCTCGCTGTGCGAGGGCAGCGCGAAGAGGTCGGCACACTCGTACAGAGCAGCCGGATTCGAGACCGCCCCGCGGAACGTCACCACGCGATCCATCCCGAGCCGGTTCGCGAGCCTTGCCAGCCATTCGCGTTCCGGGCCTTCGCCCGCAAGGATCAACTTGCAGGGCGGAGAATCGTTGCGCGCCATCAGCGCGAAAGCGCGCAGCAGAACATCGTGTCCCTTTTCGCGCGAGAGTCGTCCCACCGACAGCACCGTGAGCTCCCGGCGATCGCGACGATCACTGCGCGCGGCGAGGTCGTCTTCGGTGACCGCGTTGTGGAGCACCTGAATCTTCGACGGATCGAGGCCGCGGCGCGTCAGGCCATCGGCAAAGGCGCGGCAGGTGGTGACGATCGCGGAGGCGCCACGCAGCGACCAGACGTCGACCGTGTTGTACACGCGCACCTTCACGTCGGTCGTGGTGTAGCCGTGATGAAACGCGAGCCACGCCGCGCTGCGGCTGATGCCGGACACCCGGACGAGGGCGTGCGACTTCACGCTGTGGCTCTGAACGATGTGCGGACGGAACGCCTCACACGCGTCGCGCAGCCGATCGATCGTGCCGGCGTCGAAGCGGCCGCACTCCGGGATCTCCTCGACCGGTACGCCCGCCGACGCGGCGGCATCGAGCAGCGACGGGGCCAGCGGCGGATGACCCTGGTGATGGAAGACGGCGAGGCGGGGGACGATCGGCTGCGCGCGCGCGAGGCGGGGCGCGGTGCGAAAGACGGCGAGGATGTTCTTGGCGGGGCCGGTCAGCGTCCGCGCTTCGAGGAGCACGAGCACGCGAAGAACATCCGGTTCTGGCGCGTGTCCGGAGCTCCGTGAAGGTGCCATGGTGCGACGCGGCAGCGGAATGCAATGGATACGCCACGAACCCGGCGCCTGAAAGCGCGAGCCCGGTGTTGCAGCCCGCCGTTCATCATCGAGGCGCTGTGCCCTTTAGTGCCGAAAATGCGAAAGGAATTTCTCGGGTGCGGCAGCCGCGAGGCCGGATGTGTACAGGCGCTCGTACTCGCCGATGATTTGAGGCCAGCCATGATTGGCCTCCACATACGCGCGGGCGGCCACAGCCATGGTCGCTGCCGCGGCGGGATCGGCGAGCACGGCCGTGATCGCGGCGGCAAGCGCGGCAGCATCGCCGGGACGAACGAGAACTCCCGTTCGGCTGTGGTCGACAATCTCCGGCGTGCCTCCGACGCTGGTCGCCACGATCGGCACGCCCGCCGCCATCGCCTCGAGCAGCGCGTTTGGCAGCCCCTCGGATCGCGACGGCAGCACGCAGACTGCCGCCCCAGCCAGTCGCGCCGCCACGTCCTCGCAGTGACCCGCAACGTGAAACGCGCCGGAGAGTCCGCGCGAGGCAATCGATGCGCGAAGGCTGACCGCGAGCGGCCCCCCGCCGATCAGCTCGAAGCGCGCATCAGGAAAGCGGCGGAGCACCTCGGGCGCCGCGTCGACGAGCACGTCGTGCCCCTTTACCGGCCGCAGCGACGCGATGACGACGATGCGGGGGGGACCGGACGGGTCGCGGCTGGCAGGCGGCGGCAAGTCGACGCCGTTCGACACGATGACGATCTTTCGCCGCGGTACGCCGTCCGCCACGAGTCCGTTCGCGACCGCCCGCGAGTTTGCCACCACCTTATGTGCGCCGATGAACGCCGCGCGCTGCGCGAGGACGTGCGCGCGCGTCTTGTCGCGATCGAACCCGCGCCGGCTGCCGATGCGCAAGGGCACTCGCGCGACCGCGGCGGCCGGAAGCGCGAAGATGTTGCCGGGCAGCCCCGTCGCGTGCACGACCGCGATGCGCGTGTCACGGCACCAGCGGACGAAGCGCCCGAAATGACGCGCGCCGTCGAGCGAGCGAAAGCTCGGGGCGGGGAAGTCGGCGACCGAAGCCGCGTGTTCAGCGGCGCGCGCAAACAGCGGGCCGGTGGGCTGGAGGCACGCGAGGTGCACGGTCCAGCGCGCTGGATGCAGGCGGCGAATGAGCTCGATCGTTTGAAGCTCGGTGCCGCCCACGTCGAAGTACGGCATGAACACCGCGACGGGAAGCGGCTCGGCCGGCAGTGGCGCGGAGTGCTGTTCGAGGCGATCGGAGGATCCGCCGGGCATGCCTGGAACAGCATACCGGCGGTGCGGCTACTTGTCCTCGCTCGGCGCCTCTCGCGAGCGCAAGGTGACATCGCCGCCGCGGGCACGGATCGTAATGGCCGGGCCGCCTCCCTCCACGCTGCCCGAAACGCGAAGCTCGGTGTTGTCGCCTTCGCCGCCCGTGCGCTCGAGGCCGAGATCGTCGATCGTCGGCTCGGGCAGCATGCGTCCGTCGATCACGACCGCGTCGAGCTTGTAGCCGTCCGGCGGCGGCGTCAGCACGATGTCCTCTCCCTCGGTGTAAAGGGCCACCGGCGCAGCGGCGCTCATCGAGATGTCGAGCTCGGTGCTGCGGCTGTCAACGCGTGTGTCGACAGCGACACCCTTGAGGGTCACGGCGCCCTCGTTTGCGTTCACGCGAATCGGCCCGCGCGTCTTCTCGAGCCCGTCCAGCAGGATGTCGGAATGGCGTGACTCGATTTCGATGGATCCCGCCAGCTGCCTGGCCTTGACGAAGCCTCCTTCTGCCCTCACCGACGCGTCGCCCGCGATGTCGGCGACCGTGATCTCGGCGCCACGACCGTCGAGCTTGAGGGTGGCGGCCTGCTCGATGATCAATGACCCTCCGCGATGCGTGATCGCCGCGCGTCCGGCAATCCGGCGGATCTTCGCCTCGCCCCCGGCGTTGGTCGCTTCCACTTCGGCGACGTTGTCGATGGTGAGCTCTCCGGGACGCGCCTCGAGCCGGATGCGCAGCCGGGACGGGACCTTGACGGTGAGCGTGGCGCGCTGCCGGCCGGTCTGCCGGCCTGTCAGGAACTGGACGCGGAGCACGAGGCTCGAGGCTGCCTTGTCGGTCTTGAGCACGGTCTGGTCGGCGAACTGCCTCGCTTCCTCCTCGGTGTACGCATTCGAACTGACGTGCAGCGAGGCCTCCACGTCGTCGCGCTCCTCGCCGGTGATGTGCACTTCGTGGAGTCTTTCGACGATGCGCAGTTCGGTGATGGCGTCGTCGATCGGCAGGACCGACTTCGTGGTGGTTTCGGCCGAGGCGCGATTCCCGCGGACCTCCCGCCGGATGTGGTCGACGATGCGTGAGAAGGAAAAGCCCTGCTCGTTCGGCCCGGCGGGCGGCGCGGTCGCCTGGTAGACGACGGCGCCCACGATCAGGAAACAGACGATGAGCAGTAACTCACGCTTGCCCATAGACTTGGAGACGCTCCGTGTAGTAGAGTTCGGCGGGAGCGCCCCTCAGACACGTCCCGGATTCTAATCCCGACAGCATGCGGCCACGCGTACGCACGGTTCTGATCCTTCTGCTCACCTTCGGTCTGCTCGCTTTTTTCCTGCGGAACGCGGACATGGGCGCCGTGTGGGCGGAAACCCGGCGGGCACGGCCCGGGTTGCTGCTCGGGGCGCTCGCGGCCACGCTCTCGACCTACATCCTCCGGGCATTTCGCTGGCAATACCTGCTGGCGCCCATTGGCACGGCCCATTTCGGCAATGCCTTCCGCACCACGGTTATCGGCTTTGCCGCGACGTTCCTGCTGCCGGCGCGCGCGGGCGAGGTGATTCGGCCGTACCTGCTCGCCCGCCGCGAGGGGTTTCCGGCGACCGCCGCGTTTGCCACGATCATCCTCGAACGCCTGCTGGATCTGGTCACCGTGCTTGCGCTCTTTGCGCTGTTCGTGCTGACACTCGACCCGTCGAGCCTGTCGGCGGTGGATCCGGGGTCGCTGGCGCGCGTGAAATTCGGCGGCCTGGTTGGTGCGGCGGCGGCGGCCGGGGCGCTGGTCGTGGCGTTCGTGGCCGCGGGGCATCCCGAGCGTCTCGGCCGGTGGGCGCTCAAGGTCGAGCGGGTCCTTCCGGAAAAGCTCGCCCGCGCCGTCGCGAAGTTCGTGGAGTCGTTCACCCAGGGGCTCGCCGTGATGCGCCAGCCGCGCCGGCTGTTTGTGGCCCTCGCGCTCTCGATTCCGTTGTGGGTGTCGATCGCGACGGGCATCTGGCTGACATCACTGGCATTTCATATTACGTTCTCGCTGATGGGTTCGTTCCTCGTGCTGGTGATCCTGGTCGTCGGCGTGGCGATGCCGACGCCCGGCGCCGTGGGCGGATTCCATGCGGCCTATCAGATTGCCGTGCAAACGTTCTTCGGGGCCCCCGACGATCGCGCCATCGGCGCGGCGATCGTGCTGCACGCGATTTCATTCGTGCCCGTCACGCTCATCGGCCTGGCATTCATGGCGCGCGAAGGGCTGACGTTCGCGAGCGCGAAAGCCCTGGCCAGCTCCGGAACCGCCCCATGAAATGTCCTTACTGCGCGCATCTCGGCGACAAGGTGGTCGATTCACGCGAGAGCAAGGAAGGGGAGGTCATCCGCCGACGCCGCGAGTGTCTGGGGTGTGGCCGCCGGTTCACCAGTTACGAGCGAATCGATGAGATTCCCTACATGGTGATCAAGAAGGATGGCAGCCGCGAGCGGTTCGAACGTCAGAAATTGCTTGCGGGACTGCTCAAAGCGTGCGAAAAACGCCCCGTCAGCGTGGCCTCGCTCGAAGCCATCGCCGACCGGGTGGAATCCGCGCTGCAGGACAAGCCCGAGCGTGAGATGAGCACGGAGGAGGTTGGCGCTTTTGTGATGAACGAGTTGCGTCAACTTGATAAAGTCGCCTACGTCCGGTTCGCGTCCGTGTACCGGCACTTCCGCGACATCGGGGAGTTCATGACCGAGCTCAAGGACCTTCTGAATGCCAAAGAGTGATAGGGGTCGATGCTGAAGCGCGCGGTCTGGTGCGCGCTCCTGCTCCTCACAGCCCAGGCGCTCGTCGCCGCGGCGCAGGCCATTCACGTCACGCCGCTCGTTCGCGACGGCCGGGTCTACGTTTCGTTCAAACTGTCGGATGCCTTCGACAACGAAGACATCCGGGCAGCGGTCCACAGCGGTCTGACCATCACCTTTGTCTACGACGTCGAGCTCCGACGCAGCGCGGCGGTGTGGATGGACCGCACGCTCGACTCGGCGACCGTCAGCGCCGGCGTGCACTTCGACAACCTGGCGCGCCGCTATCACGTCACGCTGCACGCGGATGGCCGGCTCGAGGATACGAAGATCGTCGAAGGGGAGGAGGCCGCTCGCCGCTGGCTGACGGAGTTCGTACGGCTCAACCTCTTCAGCAGCGAACGCCTCGAGCCGAACGCGGAATACTACGTCCGTGTCCGCGCGCGCACCACGCCGCGCAACACGGCATTCGTCTGGCCATGGCAGGGCACCGACGTGGCCGGGCTCGCCAAGTTCACCTTCCTGCGCTGACACTCAGGGATTGCCAAAATTGCCATAACTGCCAGAATTGCCAAAATCTCCGGCGCCGCAGCCGGCGGGCCGAATTTTTGGCAATTCAGCAATTTTGGCATTTACTCCGTTATGCGGCTCGCAACGAGAATGTACTCGTAGCGGGCGAGCCGCATAACGGAGTAGGCG
>JBOGIX010000409.1:0-2581 GCA_050744685.1 Vicinamibacterales bacterium
CCCCGGGGGAAGCGATGCGGAAGGCGCCTTTTTCCACGCCAGCGGTAGCTTGCCGGAGCAAGTTGCTTTCCGTGTGATCTCAGAGATCTGACAAAGCACGATTAATTCACACGCTCTATAAAGCCGGAAGCCACCACGGATTCACACGCTCTCGAGGTGGGAAGCCATCACTCCGGCCATCATCGGCGAATGGCCGGAGCCGCAGGCGGCGGCGTCCCCGCGCCGTCGGCGCGCACGGCCGCCATGGCCAGCGCGATCATCGAGCCCACGTCGGCGACGTTCGCGGGCAGCACCAGCGTGTTGCTCTTCTTCGCCAGCTCGCCGAACTGGCCGATGTACTGCTCGGCGACGCGCAGCTGCACCGCTTCGTAGCCGCCGGGCAACTTGATCGCCTCGGCGACGCGCCTGATTCCCTCGGCGGTCGCCGACGCCACCGCCATGATCGCCGACGCCTGCCCCTCGGCCTCGTTGATCTGCTGCTGCTTGCGCGCTTCCGACTGCTTGATCGTTTCCTGCTTCATGCCCTCGGCGGTGTTGATGGCCGCATCGCGCGTGCCCTCGGAGGTCAGGATCACGGCGCGCTTCTCCCGCTCCGCGCGCATCTGCTTCTCCATGGCGGCGAGCACATCCTGCGGCGGCGTGATGTTCTTGATCTCGTAGCGCAGCACCTTCACGCCCCAGGCTTCGGAAGCCTTGTCGAGCTCGCTCACCACCTGCGTGTTGATGTTCGTGCGCTCCTCGAACGTGCGGTCGAGATCGATCTTGCCGACCTCGCTCCTGAGCGTCGTCTGCGCGAGCTGGCTAATCGCGAACAGGTAGTCGGAAATCCCGTACGAAGCGCGTTCGGGATTGAGCACCTTGAGGTAGAGCACACCGTCGACGCCGACCTGCACGTTGTCGCGCGTGATGCAGACCTGTGCCGGGATATCGATCGCCGACTCCTTCAGCGAGTGCCGGTAGCGGATCGTGTCGACGAACGGCAGCAGCACGTGAAAGCCGGCGCCGAGCGTGGCGTGGTAGCGTCCCAGCCGCTCGACCACGTACGCGCTCTGCTGTGGCACGACGATCGCGGTCTTGGCAATGACGATCAGCACCAGCACCGCGAGAATGAAGAACACCACCAGGCCGCCGGTCATGAACGCGCTCCTTCAGGCTGCAGAAAAATCATCAGGCGATCGACGCGTACCACCGTGCACCGCTGTCCGCGCGTGATGCCGGCCGCGCCGGCGTTGCGCGCCGACCAGACCGTGCCGCGGAGCTCGGCCCTCCCGACGGCGCCAGGTTGGATATCGTCCAAGGGGACGGCCACTTCGCCCACGAGCGAGTCGACGTCCTGCCCCGGCGCGTCCAGCTTCATCCAGCGCATGAACGGACGGCGGAACAAGAGCAGGGAGGCAATCGAGAGGATCGAGAACAGCAGGAACTGGAACCAGACGGGCCCGGCGAGGTCGACGAGGTGCAGGCCGCCGATGGCCAGCGCCGCGATGCCGAAGAAGATGACGTAAAACCCGCCCGACGCGGCCATCTCCAGGGCGACCAGGATCAGCCCCAGCGCCAGCCAGTGCCACCATTCCATGTGTGCGCCGATTGTAGCGCGGTTCGGCTGGCGCTGATGCAGCGCCCCTCCGGCTGTCAGCTGTCAGCTATCTGCCGATTGTGCGGGTGGCTGCCGGCTTCGGCCGGAAGAATTTCCCGAGATCTTCCGCCTCGAGGCGGAAGCCACCCGAAATGAGATCTCGGCGTCAGTGCACCTCGAGCCCCACCGGGCAGGTCACGCCCGTGCCGCCGAGGCCGCAGTACCCGCCGGGGTTCTTCGCCAGGTACTGCTGGTGATAGTCCTCGGCGTAGTAGAACTCGGGCGCCGGAAGGATCTCGGTGGTGATGTGCCCGTAGCCGGCTCCCGACAGCTGCGACTGGAACGCGTCCCGCGAGCGCTCCGCGGCCGCGCGCTGTTCTTCGTCGTAGTAATAGATGCCGGATCGGTATTGCGTGCCGACGTCGTTCCCCTGGCGCATGCCCTGCGTCGGATCGTGGCTTTCCCAGAACGTCTTCAGCAGCATGTCGTAGGAGATGCTCTTCGGATCGAACACGACCAGCACGACTTCGTTGTGGCCCGTCATCCCCGAGCACACTTCACGATAGGTGGGATTCGGCGTCAGGCCTGCGGCGTAGCCAGCGGCCGTCGCATAGACGCCGGGCAGCTGCCAGAACTTGCGCTCGGCGCCCCAGAAGCAGCCGAGTCCGAAGAGCGCGCGCTGCAGCCCCTCGGGAAACGGCTCCTGCAGCCGCGCGCCGCTCACGAAATGCGCGTCCGGCACGGCCATCTTCTCCGCTCGTCCGGGCAGGGCGGATTCTTTCGACGGCATGCGGGTCTTGTCCACCTTCTTACTCCAGGTAACGCGACGATCGCTCCCGCGGTCGTCAGCTCTCACCGGGGGACTTCGTCCCCCGGCACCCCCTCGTTCGCTGCGCCCCACTCGGGGCGCCATTCTCAGCTTCCTCGCCGGTCACTCCTGCATCGTCAGCACGACGAGCAGGACGATGACAGCCAGCAGCACGAGGAATGCAATCTTCCACCAGC
>JBOGIX010000410.1:0-5332 GCA_050744685.1 Vicinamibacterales bacterium
GGCAGGTTGCGGCCAGGCGACTGATCGAGGGCCGACAGCGTGCCGAACGCCCAGCGCCCCAGCGTGCCAGTGACCTTCGCGCCGAATACGGGATCGACGATACGGCGTGTGTGGACCGCCGCCTGCAGGCTGTTGTCGTTGCCCTGGCCGGCGAGGTTGAAGATGCCGGCGCCTTCCATGAAGAACGGCCGCTTCTCCGAGAAGAAGTTCGGGAAGCGCTGATTCACTTCGACCTGGAACGCGTCGCTCTCGACCTGGCTGAAGTCGGGGTTGATGGTGCCGTCGATCGTGATCGTCGATGTCAGTCCGTACTTGCCGCTGAAGCCGAAGTCGCCTTCGTCGTCGGCGTTCGCCCACTGCGACGGCGCGTCGCGGCCCTGGTTCCGCGAGAACGTGGTCGAGGGGATGACTTCTCTCGGCAGGCGCGGCTGGAGCTCGTCGAATACGAGTCCCGCGTGGCGTTCGAACACCCACTTGCCGGGCTCGAGCGCGGGCCACGAGACGGATACGCCCGTGCGGCTCACACGGCGCCAGAAGAGCACGCCCATGCGGACGTTCTGCCCGCTTCGGAAACGGATCGTTTGCAGCGGCAGCCGGATCTCGACGGCGTAGCCGCTGTCGTTGATGCGTCCGGCGCTGTCCCACACGTAGTCCGGTGACTGGTCTTCGCCGCCGGCGATGCTGTTCAGCATGTCGAGCTGGACCCCGCTCGGGTTCACCATGAGGTGGTAGGAGAGCTGGCCCGTGCCGAGCGCGTCGAGGCTGAGCCCGACCCAGTCGTCCGCCCAGATGTTGTCGCGGCGGGTGATCGAGGTCTTGATCGCCGAGGGCTGCGGATCGAGACACTGGAACGCGAAGTACAGGTAGTGTGAATCCTGGGCGGCCCACACTTTCGTCTTTTGCGGGATGGTGTCGCCGTGCAACGGGTTGTACGAGCGCCACTCGCCGGTGTCGAGCGGTGCCTCGGTCCAGAGCTGGTCGTCGAGGATGCCGTCGATCACCGGCGGCTCTTGCAGCGTGTGCGCCCGCAGCTCCGGGAGCCGTTCGGGTGCGGTGCGCGCGGCTGGCTGATCCTGTGCGGGCTGCGCCGCCGCCGGGTGTGTTGCGGCGGCCACGACGGTTATCGTGAGAAACGCGACCGTTGCAGCGACCGGCGCGCGACGTGGCCGTCCGGCATCACTTCTGAGCATCAGACCCTTAGACGGGTAGTCCGTGGAGAGTGTTGTGAACCTGAGGCATTCCGCTCACCCGCATTGACATCGGCATAATTATCGATAACGATAACGCTCGGCATGTCGTCGACTGCTCTCCGCCCGCTCAAGGCGGGCCCGCTCAGCGACAGCGTCTTCCAGACGCTCCGATCGCTGATCTTTTCAGGCCAGTTCCCGCCCGGTGCGCCGCTCCGCGAGCTTCATCTGGCGCGCGAGCTCAACGTCAGCCAGTCCACCGTGCGCCAGGCGCTCATCCAGCTCGAGCAGTTTGGACTCGTCGTCCGCACCCCGAACATCGGCACCGAAGTGACCCGGCTCAGCCCACAGGACATCAGGGAACGCGTCGAAATGCGCACGCTGCTCGAGGCGCACGCGATCCGGCAGGCGGCCCCGCACATGAACGAGGACGCCTTCCGCGCGCTCGATGCGCGACTGGAGGCGCTCGCGCTCGCCATCGAGCGGAACGACTACTTCGAGGAGGCCCAGGCCGACCTCGCCTTCCACCGCTTCATCTGGCAGCAGTCCGGCAACCGCACGCTCTACCGGACGCTCGACCAGATCGCCGTCCCGCTCTTTGCCTTCGTCAGCATCCTCCGCGGCACCAGCCGCCAGCACCTGGCCACGGTCGTCGCTTCACACGCCGGCATCGTCCAGGCGCTGCGCAGCGGCGAGGCCCGCGTGATCGACGAGGCGCTTCACCAGCACTTCGACAACGCGTTCGCAATCGCGGACGCCGCACCGCACGCCGGACGATGATGGCCCTGCGGAGCGGCCGTGCGATGGCCACGCTGATCGTTCTCGGCTGCATCTACGCGTGCGCGTCGGTCGTGCACGCACAAGATGACGACCTCGCTACGTTCGAGTGGGAACGACTTGCCGATCTGCCCCGCCCGCTTGCCGGGCAGGCGGCCGGCGTCAGCCATGGCGCCGTGATCGTGGCTGGCGGCACCGACTTTCCTGTGCCGCTGTTCCAGGGGGGCACGAAGACGTGGTACGACGCGGTCCACGTCCTCGAGCCGGGAGCGTCGTCGTGGACGACCGCTCACCAACTGGGGCGGCCCCGCGCGTATGCCGCGCACGCGACGATCGGCGACCTGCTGGTCGTGGCAGGCGGATCGGATTCGACGACACACCATCCGGACGCGTTCGCTCTCGAATGGGCGGGCGGACGCATCAGCGAACGTCCCCTCCCACCCCTTCCGGTTCCGATCGCCATGGCGGGCTCGGCGGTGTCAGGTCATACGCTGTTCGTTGTCGGAGGGCAATCGAATCCAGCCGACGCCGAAGCGCTGCGATCGGTATGGACGCTCGACGTGTCGG
Source organism: Vicinamibacterales bacterium (assembly GCA_050744685.1). GTDB lineage: Bacteria > Acidobacteriota > Vicinamibacteria > Vicinamibacterales > 2-12-FULL-66-21 > JACCXG01. The sequence continues at coordinate 2,532 of JBOGIX010000410.1, forward strand.
CCGCTTCACCACGATGGACCGCGATCGACCCCGTGCCCGGTGAAGGCCGCATCCTGCCGGCCACGGCCGTCGTCGGCGGCCGCTTGTACGTGTTCAGCGGCGCCTCGCTGCATCGCGCGCCGGACGGCGCGGTTGCGCGACGGTATCTCACCGACGGATACGCCTGGAGCGCGCAGACCGGATGGAGCAGGGTTGCGGAGGTGCCGCGTCCGATCGTGGCTGCGCCTGCGGCCGCCGTCGGTCAATCACATCTCGTCGTGTTCGGCGGCGACACCGGTGCCGACGCCGCACGCGTTCAGGACCTGAAGGATCGCCATCCCGGTTTCAGCCGCGACATCCTCGCGTATCACACCGTCACCGACACCTGGAGAACGCTCCGCAGGCTTCCCGAGGGTCTGGTGACGACATCCGCCGCCGCACTGAATGGCGACATCGTGATCCCGGGCGGGGAAGACCGGCCGGGACATCGATCGGCCGCCGTGCTCCGCGGACGGCTGGTTCCGCCGCGCAGCGGTTTCAGCGCCCTCGATTACGCGGTCCTCTTCGCCTACTTCGTCCCGCTGCTGCTCATTGGCCGCCACTTCTCGCAGCGCGCCTCGTCCACTGAAGAATTCTTCCTGGGCGGGCGGCGCGTCCCGTGGTGGGCGGCGGGGCTGAGCATCTACGGCACGCAGCTCAGCGCCATCACGTTCCTGGCGATTCCGGCAAAGGCCTACGCGGAAGACTGGGTCTTCTTCACCGCCAACGCCTGCATCGTTCTCGTCGCGCCGATCGTCGTCTATTTCTACCTGCCATTTCTTCGAGGCCTCGGCCTCACGTCGGCGTACGAGTATCTCGAACGGCGCTTCAACGTTGTCGTCCGGCTGTGCGGCAGCGCGGCGTTCGTGCTGCTCCAGGTGGCGCGCATGGCCATAGTGCTGTTCCTGCCGGCGCTGATGCTCTCGGCGGTGACGGGCCTCGACGTGTACCTGTCGATCCTGCTGATGGGCGTGCTCTGCACCGTGTATACGCTCGAGGGGGGCATGCACGCGGTGATCTGGACCGATGTGATGCAGGTCGTCGTGCTCCTCGGTGCGGCGCTGGTCAGCCTGGCGATCATCATCGCCAACGTCGATGGCGGGTTGCCCGGCATCTGGCAGGCGGCGCGCGATGCAGGCAAGCTGCACATGTTCAACTGGACGTGGAGCGCCATGACGACGAGCGTGTGGGTGGTGGTCCTCGGCAACGTGTTCGCGAACATGGTGCCGTATACCGCCGATCAGGCGGTCGTGCAGCGTTACCTCACGACGAGCGACGAACGGCAGGCCGCTCGTGCCGTCTGGTCCGGTGCGCTGCTCACACTGCCGACGTCGGTCCTGTTCTTTGGCGTCGGCACCGCGCTGTATGCGTTCTACCGCACGCATCCCGGGGCGCTCGATCCGTCCGTTCCTACCGACGCGACGTTCGCCTGGTTCATCGGCGGTCAGCTGCCCGCGGGCGTGTCAGGCCTGGCCGTTGCCGGCGTCTTTGCCGCAGCCATGTCGACGCTGAGCGGCAGCATCAACAGCATCGCCACGGTGGTCGTGGTGGACGGCTACGCCCGTTTCGCGCGGGCGTCGTCGGACGCATCGCAGATGCGGCTGGCAAAGTGGCTGACGGGCGCGATCGGCGCGCTTGGCACGGGCACGGCGCTCATCCTGGCTACATGGGAGGTCGCCTCGCTTTGGGATACGTTCCTTCGCGCGCTCGGTCTCTTCGGCGGCGGGCTGGCCGGCGTGTTCGCGCTCGGGATCTTCACGACGCGCGCCTCTGCGTCCGGCGCCGTTGCCGGCCTGTTGGCCAGCGCCGCAGTGCTGTTTGCCGTGCAGCAGTACACTGCGGTCCATTTCTTCCTGTATGCGGCAATCGGCATCGCGGTGTGCATGATCGTCGGCTACTTCGCCAGCCTGATCCTCGGGCGGGAGCGCAGGCCGCTGCAGGGGCTGACGGTCTACACGCGTCGAGAGGCGATGGCAGCCGCAACGCGGCTTCAGAGCATGTGACGACCAATCGCGTGGCTTCCGGCTTCAGCAGATCTGTGTGAATCGGGTGGCTTCCGCCTTCAGGCGGAAGATCGGCGGGAATCTTCCGGCTGAAGCCGGAAGCCACACATCTATTCACACGCTCTTCAGGCGGAAGACAGGATCCGCGCCACCGGCGATTTGTCCACGGCTCTTCAGGGCGGGAGATGTCTTATGAACGGACTATCATGGCTGGCGCTCGCACTCTCCGCCAGTGCGAGCCTCGGAATCGGTGCACAGGAACCAGCAGGAACGTTTCGCCCGGAGGCGGAACCCACGCACTTGGATCCGCCGGTCCACACCGATGTGTACGTAGCCGGCGAAGGTGAGTATCACACTTACCGGATTCCGTCGGTCATTGCCACGCCGGGCGGCACGTTGCTCGCGTTCGCGGAAGCCAGGCGCGAAGGCGCGGGCGACGCCGGCAACATCGACCTCGTCGTGAAGCGCAGCCAGGACGGCGGCAGGACCTGGTCGGCGATGCAGGTGATTGGCGACAACGGCCCGAACACGTTCGGCAATCCATGCCCGGTCATCGACAGGAGGACCGGGGCGGTGCTGCTGCTGACGACGCAGAATCGCGGCACGGACCGCGAGGCGGACATCATCGCCGGCACGAGCGCCGAAGGGCGCACGGTCTGGATCATGCGCAGTGCTGACGACGGCAGGACGTGGTCGGCGCCGTCGGAGATTACCTCCAGCGTCAAGCTGCCGGACTGGACGTGGTACGCCACGGGCCCAGGAGTGGGCATTCAGCTGCAG
>JBOGIX010000411.1:0-4902 GCA_050744685.1 Vicinamibacterales bacterium
GACCAGATGCGCAAGGTATTCATTGAACTCGCCGCCGTCGACTCAGCTGTCGGCTGATGACGAAATCCGTTCCAACAAGCGCAGCCACCAGCCTAGCGAGCGTGTCGGTCGCGGTCAAACACTGCAGGCCGTGGCTGGCAAGGGCCGGCCGGGATGATCTCTCTGTCGGCAGGCGTCGCCTCTGGGCCGTCAGAACGTCGGTCGCTTAGGGTATCCTGCCTCGTTCACGCGAGGAGAGATACATGCAGACGACCATCACCCGCAGGCACTTTCTCGAGCGCGCGACAGCGGCGAGCGCGCTGCTGATGTGCGGCCGGCCCCTTTCGGCTGCGGGCCGCATGTTCGTGTCGTTGAACGGATCGCTCACGCCGGGTGTTGGCGGCGCCGACAAGATTCGGCTCGCTGCGCGCGCCGGCTACGGGGGCGTCGACTGGGACTTCGGTCCCGCGAGGAAGGCCGGGCTCGAGGAAACGCGCGCGCTGTTCGCGGAAGTCAAGATTCGGCCGACCATCGTCGGCCTGCCGATGCAGCAGCCTTTCGGCGGCGAGGACGCGGAGTTCAGGGCCAAACTGCCGCAGCTCGCAGACGATGCCGCATTCACCGCAGCTGTCGGTTGCCAGAAGATGATGGTGGTGCTCTCGCCGGCGAGCCCGCGGCCGAAGGACGAGCAGCGGAAGCTCGTCGTCGATCGGGTATCTGCGATCTCGGAGGTCCTGCAGAAGTCGAAGATCCGCCTCGGCCTCGAGTTTCTCGGACCTCTGTACATGCGCAGCGGCCCTGGCCGCGACGGCTCGCCGCGACATCCGTTCATCTGGACCCTGCCCGAAACCGTGGCGCTCGCCACCGACTGCGGACCGAACATCGGCGCCGTTCTCGACGTCTGGCACTGGCACCATTCGGGCGGCACGGTTCCCGACATCCTGGCGACAGACAAGTCGCGCATCGTTCATGTGCATCTGTCCGACGCCGTTGCGCAGGATCCCGAGACCGTGCGCGACAACCAGCGACGGATGCCGGGCGAGGGGATCATCGATCTCAACGGGTTCCTCGGCGCACTCGGCAAAATCGGATACGAGGACGGCGTCAGCCCGGAGCCGCTCGGGCGCATTCCGAAGGAGATGACGCCCGAGGAAGGCGCCCGCCTCGGGCTGGAGACGACGCTGGCGGCGTTGAAGAAGGCTGGCGTGGGCGGCTGACGCCAGGGCGCGTAGTCCGGCGCGCCAGCGGGCTTACTTGAAAGGGCTCCGGCCGAGCACGTAGTCGTACGCCTCCTGCGGCACCGTGAACTCGGCCCGCGGCGTGTTGCCGGGATAGAGATCGCGCATCCCGATCGGGCTCGTATAGAAACCGTCCACCGTCATGCGCCGCGCGAGGATGAAGAAGTCGATGCCCGGATCGAGCTCGGGCGACCGGTTCTTCCGGTACGCGATTCGATCGAGCAGCCCGGTCTGCTGCTCCAGCATCGCGGTCGCGAAATCGCTCCCGTGCCGCGCCTCCATCGTCGCATCGAGCCAGCCGAGTCCGGCGACGTAGCGGCTCTTCAACTCGGCGTTGACGTTCAGCAGGCTGTCGATCCACGCCGGCACCTGTGCCTGCACGGCGCCCGGCTTGCCGTTGTCGACCGGCACGATCAAGTCGGCCAGCCGCTCCAGCGTAAGGAATTGCTGCGGCGTGAGCGCCTTCGGCTGGTAAGTGCCGCCGGCAGCGGCGGCCGCATCGTGCACAGCGGTGTGCGCCTGCTGCGCATCCAGCCTGTCGACGACGCCGGCCACGGTGAATGCCAGCGCCAGCCGGCCGAGCGCTTCGCGCCTGGTGATGTCAGACATTGCCCTGCCTCATTTGTTCGGCGAGGTACTCCGCCGTGCGCCACGCGAGCGCGATGATCGTGTGCGTCGGGTTCTTGTCGGCGTGGCTGACGAACGGCCCGCCGTCGGCAGCAAAGAGGTTGGGCACCTCGTGCGCCTGGCAGAACCTGTTGACCACGCTGCCGCGCGGATCGTTGCCCATGCGCACGCAGCCGATTTCGTGAATGATGCCGCCGCCAACGCCCATCTGCACATCCTGAATCGCCGCGGACGCCGGCTCAGGTCCCGACCCGCGACTGCCGGATTGCGCGCCTGCTGCTGCCTGCGCCGTGCCCGACGGCAACGTGGCTGCGGTCGTGCCGCGACCGGCGGCCGCAGATCCGGATCCACGACCGCCACCGCGTCCGGCGTTCACCGTACCGCCGAGGGTCTCCAGGATCGCGCGGAAGTTCTCGCGCATGTGACGCACCTGGTTGATCTCGTAGTCGCCCCACTTCCAGTGGAACCGCAGCACCGGGATGCCCCACTTGTCCTTCACGTCGGGATCGATCTCGCAGTAACAGTGCTCGTTCGGCACCATCGACCCGCGACCGCTCAGGCTGACGTTGACGCCGCCGTACGACTCGCGGATCGCCGCTTTCATCGGCAGCCCGTAACCTTCGTTCTGGGTGTAGGCCTGCGCGCCGAACCCCAGCGACGGCATCCCGAACCCGCCCCCGCCGACTTCGACGTGGTAACCGAGCGGAAAATCCAGCTCCTTGTAGCGGTCGGCCATCCACCACGGAACATAGAGGTGGGCGCCGTAGCCGTCGGTGTTGTGAATGGGCGTGCCGCGCAGGTACGGCACGGTCGCGGACATGCCGAAGCCGACCGTATCCGTCAGGTATTTGCCGACGATGCCGCTGGAGTTCGCGAGGCCGTTCGGATGCCGCGACGATTTCGAGTTGAGGAGCAGCCGCGCCGACTCGCACGCCGCAGCCGCCAGCACCACGGTGCGGCAGCGCACCTGACGCTCGGCGCCACTCGCCTTGTCGACGTACGACACCGCGTGCACCTTGCCCGACGCGTCCGTGACGAGCTCGCGCGCCATGGCGTTGGTCAGCACGGTGACGTTTCCGGTCTTCATCGCCGGAAAGATCTGCACGTAGCTCGACGCGTAGTTCGATCCCTGCGAGCAGCCGCGGCCGCACTGGCCGCAGTAATGGCAGGGCGGCCGTCCGTTCAGCGGGCTCGTGATCACCGCCTGGCGTGCACTCGTCGCCTTGATCCCGAGCCTGGCGCACGCCCGATCGACGAGCACCTCGTGCGTCTTGTATGGGGCAGGCGTCTGGAAAATGCCGTCAGGCGCGCTGCGCAGGCCTTCGGGCCTGCCGGTGACCCCGATCAACCGCTCCGCCTTGTCGTAGTACGGCGCCAAATCTTCGTAGCCAATCGGCCAGTCGAACCCGACGTCGCGCATCGAGCGGTTCTTGAAGTCGTAGTCCGAGTAACGCAGCTGCACGCGTGCGTAGTGATTGGTGCGGCCGCCGATCACGCGCGACCGAAACAGCCGGAACTGGCTGCCCGCCGCCACGGTGTACGGCTCGTCGACCGCATTGGCGGCGAAGAACGCGTTGAACTGGAGCGGCTCTCCCTGCCCCGTGGTGTAGAGCTGCGCCTGCTCGCCGGCGCCGCGATGCCACACGTTGTAGGGCCCGTGCAGCATCTTGAAGTCCCCCATGCTCACCATAGGGCCGGCTTCCATCAGCAAGACTTTGATCCCGAGGTCGGCGAGCACCTTGGTCACCGTACCGCCGCCGGCGCCCGAGCCGATGATGACGACGTCGTGGACGGTGGAATCGGAACTGACCTGAGCCATGGACATCCTCGCATCGGACGGGCGCGTGCCGACGTGGCGACGCGAACCAACCCGGATGGCGCCTGCATGCTACTCTCACCAGCCCTGCCCGCGTCAACGTCCCGTGCCGCCCAGGGCGATCTTCCGGCTGACCAGCCTTCGCCAAGGCTACGGCGGTCCGCCGAAGCGCTTCGCGCGAAGGCGGAAGCCGGAAGCCACGAGCATTTCCGATATAGTGCGGAAAGCACCATGACACCGGACATCAATCGCATGCGGCGGGCGTTCGCGGTCGACGAAGCGGTCGCCATCCTGTCGCGGACGCCCGCAACCCTGGACGCGCTGTTGCGCGGATTGCCGGACGGCTGGATTGCGGCGCACGAAGGCGGCGAGACCTGGAGCCCCTTCGACGTGATCGGCCACCTCGTTCATGGGGAGCGGACCGACTGGATACCGCGCGCGAAGATCATTCTCGCGCACGGCGAAGCGCGGGCGTTCGACAAGTTCGATCGTTTCGCGCAGTTCACCGCGTCGAACGGCAAGACGCTGGGCGCCCTGCTCGACGAGTTCGCGATGCTCCGGGCGGAGAACCTGCGCGAGCTGGCTGCGCTGCGGCTGACCGAGGCGGACCTGGATCGTCGTGGCACGCACCCCGGGCTCGGCGTGGTCACGCTCCGTCAGCTGCTGTCGACGTGGACCGCGCACGACCTCGATCATGTGTCGCAGGTCGCGCGTGTGCTGGCGCGCCAGTACTCCGACGAAGTTGGTCCGTGGCGGGCATACTTGCGAATCATCAGCGGCGAGCAGGGCTGAACGCCGGCCGCCTGACGCCGGAATCGCAACGGCGGCGCGACGCGCGGGTCGATTAGCGACGCGCGATCGTCGCCGCAGTGACCAACGTGTCTCCCGGACGCACCGCCCCGCTCACGAGCTCGGTCCAGCTATCATCGGACAGGCCCACCTCGATTGGAATGGGCACGAACTGCCGGTCTTCGAATTTCCAGACGTAGGCCTTGCGCGGCGCGGCGCGCTTGTGCCGGCGTTCCTCTTGATCTGTGCGGTCGAGGCGCAGCGGCGACTGACCCACGGCGTCCACTACCTCCTGCGCCGGTTCGAAGGCGAGCGCGGCGTTCGGAATGCGGACGGCCTGCTGGCGCTCGCCGGTGTTGAGCATCACGATCGCAGTGCCGCCCGGCGTAAGGGTGCCGGCGGCGTTGTCGACGTCGATCGCCGCGACGTAGGTGATCACCCCCGATGGCGGCG
>JBOGIX010000412.1:0-6401 GCA_050744685.1 Vicinamibacterales bacterium
TCGTCGGCGATGCGCCGCAGGCCCCGATCGAGATCGTTGGTGTCGAGCACTGCCAGGCCGTCGGTCGCATCCGCGAGGGTGCGGAGGTTGTCGAGCCGCGTGCGAAGGCTTGCGTGGTCGATCGTGAGAGACGGCGGCGGCTCAGGGCCGATCGGATAGTCGAACGCGGCGAGTCCGCGTGGATCGATCGGATAGAAACTCGCGTTGTTCCGGTTCGCCTCGTCCAGGATCAACCGGAAGTAGTCGTCATTGTCCATCGCGGCCAGGTGCATCCGCTCGCGGTCGCAGGTTGTCCGCGAAACCGGCTCCCCTTCCCGCCGCCGCTCGGAACCGACCCGCAGCTTGCCGAACTCGTCGACGCCGATCGGATCATTACCCGGGATCTGTTCCCCTCCGCGCAGATTGGTGAGGCCCGGGTCCGGCCGATAGAGCACCCACCCGCTGCTCACGGTGAGGATAGCCTTGCGTTCCTCGCGAATCGTGCCAAGGTAGTGGACGAGATCGCGAAGGGCATCGAGTACCATCCGCTCGCGGCGCCGCTGGATCATCTCGCCGACGAGCCCCTTTTGCGACAGACCACCGTAGCAGTCTGTGTACTCGAGTTCCCGATCGTCCATGAAACGAACGGAGGACCGGTGCCCCCACGTCCAGTTGTCGGTCAGCATCCTCTGGATTGCTTCGGTCTTCCGCGCCAGCGTGATGTGCGACGCCGCCATGTCCGGCGTCATCACCGCCACCAGGTCATCAGCCGCCAGCACCCGATCCATCAGCTTGATCAGCGGCTCCTTGATCGCGTGCGACCCTTCGACCGCGACGTGCGGCACGTCGAGAAAGATGACGAAGACGCGGTTGCGCGCCTCCGACGCCATCTGCTCCGCGGCACGGACGGAGTTCGGCTCCACCCGCGCCGCCTGTGAGCCGGCGGGTGTGAGGACGATGTGCTCGAAGGCCTGGACCTGCTGCCGGGCGCCGTTCTCGAGCACCTCGAAGTCCTCGACCCGCAGATCCTGCACTGGCTGGCCATTGCGGGTTGGATAGACGTCGACCCGCACGTAACTGGCTTCAGTACGAAATCGCGGCGGCGGCTGCGCCGGCGGCTCCTGCTGTGGCGGAGCCTGTTGTGTCTGCGAGGGTGGTTGCCCCGACGGCGGCTGTTGTGCCGCCGGCGGCGACGGAGTCGACTGTTGATTGGCGCGCACCGCGATCGTTGCCAGAAGCACAACGGCAAGCAGCAACGAACAGCGGCGCGACAGGGACGGCATCGTTATCAGTCGCACAGGCCTCCCGGCAGACAGACGTTCTGGCGACACCAGTCTACGCCCGCCGGCGCCTAGGCGGGGGCAGAATGTCGACCTACGTCCCGGGCGTGACCAGCTGCAGTCCCTCGGGCAGTGTTTCGCCGAAGATCCGGCCGGCGTCGGCCCGGTCGGGTGGCATCACCGTCCGCAGCCGCGCCGCGGCATCATCGAACCCCGCATCCGCGAGCCTCCCGGCCGCCGTCTCCCGGCGCCCATCGTCGATGTCTCGCGCCGGATCGCCGGTGCGCGCCCCGATCTGCGCGACGGCGTTCGCGATGTCGGGCGTCACCGCCTTCAGCGAGAGCAGCCGCTCGATCCATGACTCGGCCACGGTCGTCGGCACCACGCCGTTGAGCGGCCCGTAAAGGGGCGTGCGGGCCCCGACCCGGCCGATGGCCCACGGCCAGCTCGCGTTGCGCGGTTCACGCCTGATCCGATCGATCAGCTGTTCTCCGAAACGGGCGCGCGTGGCGCCATCCAGACGCTCGAGCGAGGCGAGCAGCCGCAAGCCTTCCCGCTCGACTTGAGGATTCACGCGCGGCGCCTTGCGCTGGCCCAGACCGAGCTGGCCGGTAATGCGTTGCGCGAGCTCGCGCTGCTGGCCCGCGCTGAAGCCGGCGGCGACCCGCTGCCAGAGCACGATCGCCTCGACCTGGTTCTGGACCTCCTTCGGAAATGCCAGGCCCGCCGCGTAGACCTTGCGGAGTTCCGACACACGCCAGTCGTCGAGCGGGCTGCCGAACCCGGGACGCATGCAGAAGCCGGTCAGGTTCAACCAGCGAACCTCGTGTGACGCGCCCAACCGCCGTCCTGCCTCGACGTCGAGCAGCGCGTCTGCGAGCCGGCGGATGGCCGACAACGGCCAGGCGTGCTTGCCGTGGCCGAGCACGTTCTCGATCTCCGCGGGCAGCGCATCCGGGGCGAACGCCGGCGCGCCTCCTCCGAATACCTCGCGAATCATTGCCGCCGCTCGATCGAGCCCCTCGTCGGCGACGACGACTTCCGCGCCGGGTCCGGCTTCCGGGCCCGCTTCTTCATCTTCCGCGTCGTCCAGCGGATCGCGTTCGACCGCACGCAGGTGGAACGCCAGCCGCCAGCGGTGACTGGTGCTCCGCGACTCGCACCACAGTTCGAGCGTGCCGGTCTCCGTGAACGCCGCCGTCAACCGGACCGTCAGGGGCACGCGGCGCGACCGTTTTCCGAACCGCAACGCCGTCACCAGCGGTGCATGCCGCTCGAGTCCCGTGTCCTTCACGTCTATCAGCTCGTTCAAGCGATCGGCACGATCGATCGAACTGTACAAACTGAACGCCGCCGGGCGATTCGTTTCGACGATGAGCTCGCGATCGATGTCGAAGCGCGTGCCCTCCTCGGTTCCACGCGGAAGCACGCAGATCGCCGAATCCGCTCCTGCGCCGATGTAGTACGCACGCGCACTTCCCGCCTTGATCAGCAGGCGCGCCGCAGCAGACGGATCGCGTCGCAGCCGTCCGTAGAAGGCGGCCCCCACCGCGACGGCCGATTCGGGACGATCGTCCTCGAGCTCGCGGGGACGCGCGCCGCCGAGCCACGAGGCGAGCGCATCGAGCACCTGCCGCCTCGCGACCGGCGGCGTGAAGAACCCGCCGTTGAACAGCACCGCTTCCGGCCGTGCCATGTCAGCGCCGTTGCGCCCGGCGGCCCGCCTCAGGAATGCCGCGAGATGGCGTGTGATGGCCGGCTCGGTCTCATACGGAAGGCCGAGCTCCCTCAGGCCGGCGCGCCGGTCGCGCGCCGGCAGGTCGTCTGCCGCGGTGATCGGGAGGAATCCCTCGGTCAGCGTGCGAGTCACCTCTTCTCGCGTGAGTGCGACCGTGCGTCCCCCGCCGACCACGCCGCGACCGGCGCCGAGAACCGTCACCGCAATGCTTGCAGGCCCGCGCTCCGCGAGCAGCTGCTCCTTTGCCGCGCTGCACTTCCGGCGCAGCGTCAACCGCTGCGCCAGCGACAGACCCACGCCCTCGCCGAGCTTCTGCTCCGCCATGACGGCAAGCGTGAGATCGAGGTTGTCTCCACCGAGCAGCAGGTGTTCGCCGATGGCGATCCGCTCGAACGCGAGCTCTCCGCCCTCAGTGTGGGCGCGGATCAAGCTGAAGTCGGTCGTACCGCCACCGACATCACATACAAGGATCAGGGCGCCATCGCCGAATGCGCCGCGCAGCTCGCGGCGGTGCCCGGCGATCCAGGCATACAGCGCGGCGAGCGGCTCCTCGAGCAGCGTGAGATCGGCGAACCCGGCGTCGCGAGCTGCCTGCACCGTGAGCTCGCGCGCCTCCTCGTCGAACGACGCCGGCACGGCCAGCACGATCGTCTGCTTCTCCAGCCGCCGCCCATCGTCATGCACGGCGTGGTCGTGGGTCCAGGCGTCGCGCAGATGCATCAAGAGGCGCGCGGACGCGGCGACCGGGGAGATCTGGCGCCCCTGCTCCGCGCCCCAGGGAAGGAGCGCAGCGGTACGATCGACGAGCGCGTTCGAGAGCCAGGACTTCGCCGACGAGATCTGTCTGGCGGGGACGAGTGCGCCTTCCTCGCGCGCGAACGTGCCGGCTACGAGGTCGGGCGCCGGATCCCACGGCAATCGCACGGCACCGCTCTCGCGCTGCGCAGGGTCCGTTACGTAGAGGAACGACGGAAGGACGGCGTGCCGTGCTACGTCGCCTGGCGCGACCAGCTGAGGGATGCCGTAGATCCGCACCGGGCCGCGCGGCTCGGCCCAGGCCAGGGCCGAGTTCGTGGTGCCGAGATCGATGCCGATGATCGGCGTGACAGGTGCGTCCGTCAGGGTTCGCGCTCCCTGATGTTCAACTCGAGCCGCCAGCGGTTCGTTGGGCTGGCCTTGCCGCGTCCGCCCGCCTCCTTGGCCCGCCTCGCCACGCACCAGAGCTCCAGCGTACCGACTTCCGTGACGCGGCTTTCGAGCGTGACGGGCACTGCGGTATCCGCTTCACCCTCGACCTGCAGGGTGACTTCGAGCGGGCTCAACTCCTCGAGATCGTCTCCCCAGTCTTCGATCAGCGCGCCGACAGGATCGGTCTTTCTGACCGTGGAGCTGAGAAACCGGAACTCGGCGGGCTCGCCGACGATCAGCCCGAACTCGCGATCGCCGATCGACGCGCTCGTGCCCTCTTCCATGCCGAACGGCACCACGCATAACGCTTTCAGCGGTGCCGGCATGCCCGGCACGGCGGGCATCGCGCTCTCGATGCCCACGTAGTAGCTACGCGCCGCGCCGCTGCGGATCCGTACGCCCCGGCCGCGCCGTGCCATTCCATAGTAGGCGGCGCCGTGCGCGACGGCCAGGTCGAGATCGGACGCGTCGAGCACGTGTCGTGCGTCGAGCGACCCGAACCCCTCCTCGCGCAGCCATCCGCCGAGCACGTCGACCACGCGCGTGCGCAGCGCCTGTGCTTTCATCACGCCGCCGTTGAAAAGGATGTGCGTGGGGCACACGAGACCGCTCGGACCTCGGCGGATCGCCGGCGACGTGTCGGCGGCATCGGTCTGCCGCCGCAGGAAGCGCGCGAGATGGCGCGTCACCGCCGGATCAGCCGCGTACGGCAGGCCGATTTCCTGGAGCCCGACCCTGCGCGGCCGCGCGGGCATCTCGTCGCTCGGCACCGCCGGAAAGAATCCATCGAGCAGCGTCCGATCCACGTCTTCGATCGTCAGGGATGTCCGGATCGTGCCGCCGACGAGCTTCGACCCGCGGCCGAGCAGCGTGATCGGCCGCTCGCGATCGCTGCCGCCGGCGGCGAGAAGCGATTCCTTTCCGAGCCTCGCCTGGTGCCACAGCCCGTGCAGCTGCCAGGTATCGACGCGGTGCCCCGAGGCTTCGAGCCGCTGCTGCAGCAGCCGCGCCAGCGCAAGGTCCATGTTGTCGCCGCCGAGCAAGATGTGCTCGCCGACTGCCACGCGCTCCAGCGCGAGCTCGCCGTCGCGCTCGGAAACGGCGATCAGGCTGAAGTCCGTCGTGCCGCCGCCCACATCGCAGACGAGCACCAGATCGCCGACCTTCACGCGCTGCCGCCAGCTGTCGCCGACGGCATCGAGCCACGCATAGAAAGCGGCCTGCGGCTCCTCGAGCAGGGTGACGTGCTCCAGTCCCGCAGCGCGCGCGGCGCGGATCGTCAGTTCCCGCGCTTCTTCGTCGAACGACGCCGGCACCGTGAGCAGAACGTCCTGGTGCGCCAGCGCGCGGTCGGGATCGCCGGCCGACACCTCGGCGTCGAACGCCGCTGCCAGGTGCCGCAGGTACTCGGCCGACGCGTCTACCGGGGAGATGTGCGGCACGTCCCCCGGTGCGCCCCACGGAAGGATGGGCGCCGTGCGGTTCGCACCGCCGTGCGACAGCCAAGACTTCGCGGACGCCACCAGCCGCGTGGGATTCTCCGTGCCGCGCCGCCGCGCCAGCTCGCCCACCACGTAATGTCCGGGGGGCTTCGCCCCGCCGGCCCCCCCATCGCCGTCGCTCGCGAGGGCCCCTTCGCCCCGCTCCGCTCCGGGCGGATGCGGGTCCCACGGCAGCGCCGTGCTGCCCTCCGGAAAGTCCAGCTCGCCCGGTGCGTACAGGAACGACGGCAGCAACGGCTGCCGCGCCACTTCTCCAGGGCTGACGAGCTGCGGCACGTCCTGCGCCCGCACGCGCAGGTGCTCGTCCGGTTCCTGCGTGTCGACCCATGCGAGCGCGGAGTTGGTCGTACCGAGATCGATACCGACGACGTAACGAGGTTCCACGACTGATCCGATCTGTTCTTTTTAGCTGTCCGCGTCAGCGCGGCGTCGGTCAACGGTGCCGTCCAGCGGCCGCAGCCCCGGCGACGTCAACGGCCGCTACACTTCGATTTCGGCCGGCGCGACGATGGTGCGGCCGGTGGCCGGGAGAGGAGGAAGATCGATGCGCGCGGCGTTCCAGCCGCGATGCCTGATCACGCCTCGATACGGCGGCGCGCCCGCAACGTTGCCGACGACCTTCACGCGCGCGGGATCGGTTCCCGGCTCGATCGTGATCGCCCGCCCCTCTTCGTCGAGGACGACCGGCTCGAGCGTGACATAGCGGCCCAACGA
>JBOGIX010000413.1:0-5663 GCA_050744685.1 Vicinamibacterales bacterium
GGGGCGATTCGACGAGCGAGTGCTGGTAACCCTCGTCCATTCATGGCATTCATGGCATTCATGCGCATTCATGGCACTACAGCGTCAGTGCACTGCCACCAGCGTCTTGAGCACCTGCACCACCTGAGGGTCGAACTGGGTGCCGCTGCAGCGGTCGAGCTCGAGCAGGGCGTCGGCGGGGTTGAGCGCGTCGCGGAAGACCCGGGGGCGCATCATCGTGTCGTAGGCATCGGCGGCGGCGATGATGCGCGCGGCGGCCGAGAGGTCCGGTCCGTGGAGCCCTGCCGGGTATCCCATGCCATCAGGGCGCTCCTGGGAGTCGCGGATGATGGCGGCAATCGGCTGGAGGAACGGGACCGCGGCGACCAGGTCCGATCCGAGCTGCGTATGACGGCGGATGATCGCCTGCTCGTCGCGGGTCAGCGGAGCGGGCTTGCGCAGCAGCGCCTCGGGCATCATCAGCTTGCCCAGGTCGTGGAGCAACGCACCGCGTCGTACGGCGGCTACATCGTCGGCCGAGAGACGCATCGCCTGCGCCACGCGGACCGCGAGCAGCGCCACGCGGCCGGCGTGGGCCAGTGTTTCCTGATTTCGGTCAGTGAGCACGGCCAGCATGCGGTCGAGCGCCTCGTCGGAGTCGACGGTGAGCGTCGACAGCCTGGCGGCCACACGTGCGTACCGGCCTTCCACTTCACGCTCCAGCCTGTCGCGCCAGCTGCGTGATTCGATGGCCGTGCGGTGCCATTCGATCCCGCGAACCACGGCGTCGCGGAGGCGATCGCGCCGGAACGGCTTCGTGAGGTAGTCCACCACGCCATGGCGAAGGCTCTCGGCCGCCGCGTCCATGTCCTGGACGCCGGTCGCCATGATGACGGCGGTTTCTGGATGTTGCTGACGAATTCTGTCGGCGAGCCAGAGCCCGTCCCGGCCCGGCATCCGGATGTCGCAGAGCGCCACGGCCTGAGGCACCGCGTCCATCAGCCCGAGCGCTTCGTCGGCGCCAGCGGCGCTCACGACCGAATATCCGCCGGCCTGGAGCCATCGGCTCATGAGATCCCGGATTGGATTCTCGTCGTCCACGATGAGCACCGAGCCCCCGGGGCGGGACGACGGGCCGGGGAATGTGCCCGGAACGGGATCGGGATGAGAGCTCATGATCGAGACGCAGAGGCAAAGCGGGTGCCACGCGCCCCTGGCCGCCTGGCTTCAGTCGCGTGGCTTCCGCCTTAGGCGGAAGATCGCTCCCGGCCCACGCACTTCCGCCTGAAGGCGGAAGCCACGAGCGATGTGTATTTACAAGCTCTGGGGCCGCTCGGGCCGACGCCAGGCACTCCGTCCGGGCGATCAGCCGGCGACCATGAGATCGGTGTCGCGCCTGCGGCTGATGCTGTCGACCAGATCGAGGCGTTCCAGTCGGCGATACAGTGCGCGGCGGCTCAGGCCGAGCATCTGCGCGGCCGCCTTCTTGTTGCCGCCTGCCTTGGTCAGCGCGCGCTGGATGTGGTCGCGTTCGACGCTGGCCAGCGAATCGCTCTCGTTCGCGCTCACCTCCGCCACCGAACGGGTCCCAAAGACGGGGCGCGCCGCTGCGTTCGCCGTCGGCATGCTGACTGACAGCTCGCGCTCGGTCAGGAAGTCGCCGTCGGTCAGGATGCACGCGCGCTCGATCATGTTGCGAAGCTCGCGCACGTTGCCCTCCCAATGGGCCGCGCCGAGAATCCGCTCGGCGCCCGGCGTCAGGCCGGCGAGCGGCTTGTTCAGGCGCTCGGCCGCGTCGCGCACGAACGCCGCGGTGAGATACGGAATGTCCTCGCGGCGCTCGCGCAGCGTCGGCAGCTTGATCTCGACGATGTTCAGCCGGTAGTAGAGGTCCGTCCGGAAGCGGCCCGCGGCCACCTCGGCGCGCAGATCGCGGTTGGTCGCCGCGATCACGTGCACGTTCACGCGGCGCGGCTCCAGCGAGCCGACGCGATGCACTTCACCGAGCTCGAGCACGCGCAGGAGCTTGGCCTGCACCGTCAGCGGCAGCTCGCCGATCTCGTCGAGGAACAGCGTGCCGCCGTCGGCCGCCTCGAACAGGCCGGGCTTGTTCTCGGTGGCGCCCGTGAAGGCGCCGCGCACGTGTCCGAACAGCTCGCTTTCGAAGAGCGACTCGACCACGGCCGAGCAGTTCACCGTGACGAAGCGGCGATCGCGGCGCGGGCCGGTGCGATGCAGCGCGCGCGCGACGAGCTCCTTGCCCGTGCCGGTCTCCCCCGTGACCAGCGCCGTGCGCACGTGCGGCGCGAGCCGGCGGATCATCGCGAACAGATCCTGCATGAGCGGTCCCCGGCCGATCATGCCGCAGAACTCGAGACGCTTGGCGAGGTCGCGTTCCATCGACAGCACGCTGCGGCGGCGTTCGAGCTCCTCCTTGACGGACGTGAGCACTTGCTGCAGCCGCGCGAAGTCGATCGGCTTGCTCAGATAGTCCATCGCCCCGAGCTTGATCGCTTCAACTGCGGTGTCGACGGTCGCGAATCCCGTCATGAGCACGGCCTGGCAGTTCGGGTTCGACTCGCGGATGGCACGGAGTACCTCCAGACCGCCCACGTCGGGCATCCGGAGGTCGACCATCACCAGGTCGGCGGGACCCGACTGGATGCGGGCAATCCCGTCCCGGCCGCCCGCGCACGCCACGACTTCGAAGCCGACGCGCGTGGCGAACCGGCCGATCACATCGAGAATCCCCTGCTCGTCGTCCACCACGACCAGCACAGGCCGCTGACCCGTCATACACACTCCTCTGCGCCAGCCCGCACGGCGGCGTGCAGCGCGCGCAACTCGAATGGCGGCACCAGCGCCGCCGAGGCTTCTTCCTTGACGAACCGTTCCATCGCCCGATCGTCGGGTGCGAGCGATGTGAGAATCAGCGGGAGGTGCGCGACGTCCGCCGACCGGAGCCGCCGCCATGTCTCCATGTTCGCGGCGACGAACGTGCGGTCCACGATCGCCAGCCGCACGGCGCCGCTCGCATATACGTCGAGCGCTTCCTCCGCCGTCTCCGCCGTCCTGACCGGATGCCCCCAGCCGTGCAGCGCGGCAACGAGAAATTCGCGATCGCTCTGCTCGGGGTGCGCGATGAGCACGGGCGTCGTGGCGGCATCCCCGCCGGTCGCGTGGGCCGGCAGGCTCACGCGGACCGTCGTGCCGACCTGTGGCTTGCTCTCGACGCGGATCTGGCCGCCGTGATCGCGGACGATCCCGTAGCAGATGCTCAACCCGAGCCCGGTGCCTTCGCCGACCTCGCGCGTCGTGAAGAACGGGTCGAAGATGCGCGGGAGATTCGCCGGCTCGATGCCATGGCCCGAATCGGTGATGCTCACGTCCACGGCTCCCGAGGCGCCGTCGTGGCTCACCGCGATGACGAGGCGCTTGGTTTCCGCGCCTCGCATGGCCTGCTCGGCATTGAGCACGAGATTCAGCAGCACCTGCTGCAGCTGCCCCTCGTCGGCGAGCACGAGTGGCAGGTTCGGCGGAAGATCGGCGGCGAGGACGACGCCGGTCATCCTGAACTCGTACTCCCGCAGCGCCAGGACGCGGGCGCAGACGTCACTGACGCTGCGCGGCGCGCGGGCGACAGTCTGCCGCCGTGCGAACGACAGCAGGTTGCGAACGATTCTCGCCGCCCGCTCCGATTCGTCGGCGATACGGCGCAAATCCTCCGCGACGTCGGCGGCAGGACGGCTGCCCGGACCCTCGCGCAGCTCCTCCTCGAGCAGCTGCGAATAGCCGATCACGCTCGTCAACGGGTTGTTCAGCTCGTGCGCCACGCCGGCGACGAGATGACCGAGCGCCGACAGTTTCTCCACCTGCACCAGCTGCGCCTGCGTCGACTTGAGCTGTTCCATCGCCGCAACCAGCCGGCCGTTGGTTCCTGCGAGCTCGTCGCTCAACCGCTGGAGCCGTTCCGCGTTGCGATGCTCCTCGGTGACGTTCTTCGCGACCTGCACGACCGACGGCCCGGCGCCCGGCAGCGCAATCGGGAACGTCGTCACGTTGAAGATGCGGCCGTCGGCCAGTGTCACGTTGCGGCGCGGGCCCCCGTGCCGCAGGGAGCAGCGACCCTCGCACCCGCCGCCCGCCCGTTCACCGCAGAATCCCACCTGCGCGCAGGTCAGGTTCCGCAGCGCCGTGATCGGCCGCGAGAGGTGCGACGCCAGCGCGCGGTTGCCCCGCAGGAGCTCGCCGTGCTCGTCGAACACGGCGATGGGGTCGTTGATCGCGTCGAACGTCCTCTCCCACTCGTGTTTCGCACGCCAGATCGACTGGTGCAGCTGCGCGTTCTGTGCCGCCACCATCACCTGCCCGGCAATGATCGCAAGCAGCCGCTGGTCGGCGAGGCTGAAGCGGCGCGGTCGCATCGACCCCAGCGACAGCGTGCCCGTCAGCTGGTCCCCGGCGAACATCGGCACGCTGATCGCGCTCCTCAACGGAAGCGGCGGTCCACCGGGCACTGGCTCAACCAGCTCGGCAAAGTCTTCGACCACGAACGCGGCGCCGGTCGCGATCACGCGATCGCTTGGCCGCTCGATGCGCGCGCTCTCCGCCGGCCAGAGCTGCTGGAGCAGCGGCGGGCCGATGATGGCGCCAACCGGGAACTCGCCGGTGAGCTCGTCGCGCAGCCGGATGGAGCCGCCGGCCGCATCCATCGCCTGCACCAGCTGCTGCAGCGCGCCCATGAGCACGTCATCGAGCTGCAGCGAACGCGTCAGGCCGGAGGCGATCTCGTTGATCGTCTGCAGCTCCCACACGAGGCGCCGGTTCTGCGCCGTGATCCGCCGCCGCTCGATC
The DNA here is from genome assembly GCA_050744685.1 of Vicinamibacterales bacterium. GTDB lineage: Bacteria > Acidobacteriota > Vicinamibacteria > Vicinamibacterales > 2-12-FULL-66-21 > JACCXG01. Next base: position 4,834 of record JBOGIX010000413.1, read on the forward strand.
GCGCGCCCGAGCGCCGCGAAGAGCTGCACGACGTCGGATTTCCGCACGAACGCGAACGCGTTGGGATCGAACCACTGAATCGCCGCCGCCATCGACGTGCGATTCGACATCACGATGACTTCCGTCTCGGCTGCGTTCTGCTTGATTTCCGCCAGCAGCTCGAACGCGCTCTCGGCCCCCGGCGCAAGGTCCACGAGCACCGCGTCGAACGGCTCCTGCCGGATCGAGTCGATGCCTTCGCGCACGGACGTCACTGCGCGCGCGCGATACGCGCGCGCTTCGGCCTCACCGGCCAGCAGCCGTCCGAAATCGGGGTCACCGTCGACGATGAGCAGTGACGCGAGTGTTTCGCCCATGGTTCAGATATGCACGCACGTGTGCGCGTGCGGCTCTCCCTATCGCAAGAGCCGCGCCGAAACCGCTCACGCGTCGCAACTCGAGATTTGCCAGGAATTTCGCGTCAGTTGGCCGGCGGCCGGGGCCGCGCGTCGAGCGGGGTTTCGAGGGTGGAACGAGGGAGGTTGCAGTTCTGAAACAGTTCCAGTTCCCAGTCGCCAGTTGTCAGTTCTCAAAGGCTCCTTGATGGTGACCAGTCGGAGGCGGGCGCGCTAACCACCGGTGACCAGCAACGATATAGAAACTGGAAACTGGAAACCGGAAACTGACGGCGAGTCAGATCCCATGCTTCTTCATCAACCTCCACATCGTCGTGCGGCTGACTTGCATTTCGCGGGCTGCGGCGGTGACCTCGCCGTTGTTGCGGGCCAGGGTGGCGACGATCATTTCGCGTTCGGCGCGCTCGCGGGCCGCGGCGACGCTCCCCTCCGGGG
>JBOGIX010000414.1:0-4159 GCA_050744685.1 Vicinamibacterales bacterium
CGCTCATCGAGGCACTCCGCGACGCGAACGCCGGCGTGCGCGCGCGCGCCATGTCTGCGCTCGGGGAAATCCGCGATCCGCGCGCCACCACGCCGATCGCCGCCGGCCTCAAGGATGCCGACGCGAACGTGCGGGCACGCGCGGCCTCGACGCTCGCGGAACTGAAGGATCCAACCGCGATCGATCCGCTCATCGCCGCGGCCCGCGACACGAGCGTCGATGTACGCCGCCGTGTCATCCGCGCCCTCGGCGAGATCGGTGACGCTCGTGCCCTGCCCGTCCTCACGCAGGCGCTGAAAGACGAAGATGCCGCGGTTCGTCGTGATGCCGTGGCAGCAATCGCGGACATCAGCGAGGACTCGCCTGAAGCGCGGCTGCGGGGCTGGCGGCGTCCGATGCCGATGCCAATGCCGATGCCCAACCCCAATCCGAATCCCAATCCGAATCCCAACCCGCTGGCAAGGAGACGCTAGCGATGGCACGTCTGATCACGGTCGTCGCCGCGGTCGCGATGGCCGCGGCCATTCCGACGGCACAGGCGCGTTCGGTTCGTGATCTCATGACCGATCTGTCGGCGAACGATCCCGCCGTGCGCGCGAGGGCTGCCTGCGAGTTGAAGGAGCACGGCGACCGCGCCGCGGAAGCCATCGATCCCTTGATCCGCCTGCTCGGGGATGCCACCCCGCTCGATCCCGCCACGTGCCGCGAACGATGGTCGCGCAGTTCGGACCGTCTGATCACCCCCGGCGAGCTGGCGGCGGCCGCGCTGGTCGGGATTGGCACCAAGGCGGTCCAACCGCTCATCGCGGTGCTCAGTCAACCGTCATGGATCGCGCGGAGCAGCGCGGCCTGGGCGCTCGGAGCGCTCGACGATCCGCGTGCCGTGCCGCCGGTCACCGCGGCGCTGCGCGATCAGGAACCGGGCGTGCGCGCACAGGCGGCGTGGGCGCTCGGCGCGATGGATGCCTCCCCCGCGGTGAAGGGACTCGTGGCGGCGCTCAAGGACACGGATGCGCGGGTGCGTCACCAGGCCGCGTGGGCGCTCGGTGCGATCGGCGACCCCGCTGCGGTCAGCGGCCTGGTCGCGGCGCTGCGCGACGACAGCGATGATGTCCGCCATCAGGCGGCATGGGCACTGGGTGCGATCGGCGAAGCGTCGGCGGTCGAGGGGCTGATTGGCGCGTTGCGCGACCAGAGCGCACGCGTGCGCGAGCAGGCCGCGTGGGCGCTCGGCGCAATCGGCGATTCGCGCGCAGGTCAGGGGCTGCTCGTGGCGCTGAAAGATCCCGAGCCGCGTGTCCGCCGGCAGGCGGCCTGGGCGCTCGGCGTGATCGAAAGGTGATCGATACATGCTGGCCGACGTTCGCTATGCGATACGTTCGTTCCTGAAGAATCCCGCCTTCACCATCGTCTCTGTCCTGACGCTTGCGCTCGGCATCGGCGCGAACACGGCGATCTTCAGCGTTGTCGATGCCGTGCTGTTGCGGCGTGTTCCGTTTGCGAATCCCGAGCGACTGGTCATGGTCTGGGAGACCGATCGCGACACCGGCACCGTCCGCGAGCCCGCGTCGGTGCCCGACTACCGGGACATCGCCAGTCGCGCTAGAAGCCTGGCACAATCTGCCGCCTTCATGGCGGACGAGATGAACCTGGCTACGCAGGCCGGCGATCCGCGCCGCGTCCCCGTGCTTCGCGTCTCCTACACGCTCCTGCCAATGCTCGGCACGTCTCCGCTCGTCGGCCGGTCGTTTACGGCGGCAGAAGACACGCCTGGCGGCGGGGAGCGGGCGCTCATCAGCGAGTCGCTCTGGGAACGCGAGCTCGGACGCGATCCGAACGTGGTCGGGAGAACGCTGCAGCTCGACGATCGGCCGTGGACCATCATCGGGGTGATGCGCAAGGGTGCGGACTTTGGCGTGCTGCAGATCCTGTCTTCGGCCGCGTACTCGCGATCGTTCGCGGATCGCGGCGAGCGGACCGAGATCGATATATGGACGCCGCTCCAGGCGAATCCACAGGAGCTGCCGCGAAGCACGCATCCCATCTTCATCGCCGGCCGGCTCGCCGCGGGCGTCGCCGTGGCCGATGCCCAGACGGAGCTGACGGGCATCATGTCGGATCTGGAGCGCGCGTTTCCGGAGAACGCGGCGCGCGGCGCGCATGTCGAGCCGCTCTCGACCGTCGTCTTCGGTCCCGTTCGTTCTGCGTTCTACGTTCTGCTCGCCGCGGTCGCCACGGTCCTCGTCGTCGCCAGCGTCAACGTCGCCTGTCTGCTGCTCGCGCGGGGCGCCGCACGGACCCGCGAAGTGGCCGTGCGCGGAGCGCTCGGCGCCGGCGGGTGGCGGCTGTTTCGGCTGTTTCTGATCGAGAGCGTCGTGCTGGTGGTCCCCTCGACGATCGCCGGCATCGGCGTGGCCTTTGGCGCGGTGAAGGCTATCGTCGCGCTCGCCCCGGCGGACGTGCCGCGAGTGTCTTTCGCCGCAGTCGATCTACGAGTGCTTGCGGTAACCACGCTCGTGTCGGCGGCCGTGGCCATCGCGTTCGGCCTGGTTCCAATGCTCCAGGCCGGACGCGCGGATCTGCAATCCGCGTTGAAGGATCACGCCTCCCGGGCGTCGAGCGGGCTCGAGCGCAGGCGCATTCAGCAGGGTCTCGTCATCGCCGAGCTCGCGCTTGCAGCGCTGCTGGCGTGCGGCGCGCTGCTCCTCGTCAGAAGCTTCGCGCAGGTGCGCGACGTCGATCCCGGTTTTCGCGCAACCGGCGTGCTCAAGGCCGAGTACCAGCTGCCGCAGGGCCGCTACCCTTCGGATTTCCGTCGATGGCCGGATTTTGCCGAACAGCACGCGTTCACACGGTCGCTGCTAGCACGCGCAGAGGCGCTGCCCGGAGTGGACGCGGCTGCCGTCGCCGGCAGTCATCCACTGGATCCGGGCTTTACCAATTCCTTCGTCATCGTCGGGCGTGAGGCCGAGGCCCGGACGTGGCCCGAGATCTCGCTCCGGAGTGTGACTCCGGGCTATTTCGCTACTCTGGGCGTTCCGCTCCTGAACGGCCGGCTGCTGCGCGACGCGGACGGGACCACCGCGGCGCCTGTCGTCTTGATCAACGAAGCCGCCGCGCAGCGGTTCTTTCCGGAGCGCAATCCGCTCGGCGCGCAGATGCGCTTCTGGGGCGCGTCGCGCACCATTGTCGGCGTCGTCGGCAACGAGCGTTTTCACGGACTGACCGCTCCTGCGCCGATTGCCGCCTACACGCCGTTCGCGCAGACGCCGTCGGGCACGGGCGTGCTGCTGTTGCGCACCCGGCTCGAACCGCTGGCGCTCGCCGGAGCTGCCGAGCGCGTGATTCACGAGCTCGATCCGGCGCTGGCGGTATTCGCGCTCGAGCCGCTCGACAAGACCGTGTCACGATCCATTTCGCAGCGCCGCTTCACCATGGTGCTGCTCGGCGCGTTCGCCGCGCTCGCGCTGCTCCTTGCGGCCGTCGGCATTCACGGGCTTTTCAGCTTCGCGGTGGCCGGAAGGCGACGCGAGATCGGCATTCGCGTGGCTCTCGGCGCCAGCCGTGCCGCCGTGCTCGTGCTGTTCCTGCGCGACTCGCTCACGGTGATCGTGGCCGGCGTGGCCGGCGGCCTCGCCGGTGCGTTTGCGTTGACTCGGCTGCTGCGCGCACTGTTGTTTGGTGTGACGCCGACCGATCCGCTCACCTTCGCGCTCGTCGCGCTGATTCTGGCCGGCGTGGCGCTCCTGGCCACGCTGGCCCCCGCGCGTCGCGCGACGCGTGTCGATCCTTTGCCGGCGCTCAGGAGCGAATAGATGGCGGCCTGGCGCCGACCGGGGATGATGAAGGCCCCAGCCGATCAGCATCGAGCCACTGGGACCGCGGACGTCCGTCGTCGACGGACGCGCCCGCGCCCGTCGCGCTGCCAATGGCCTGTTGGTGCACCGCGCCGCTCGCGTCGACCCGGCCGCGGCGCTCAGGGCCGGATCAGAATCGTGCTGTCGTTCTTCAAAGTACCGGGCGCGCTGGTGAGGAAGCGCTCCGGCGACAGCACGACCTGATCGATCGCGAGGCCGTCCTCGCGCGTCTGGATCCGGATGCGCTGCGGTCCCGTCTGCGCGAAAAATATCTGCGGCCCGAGCACATTGCGACCCCAGCC
>JBOGIX010000415.1:0-5029 GCA_050744685.1 Vicinamibacterales bacterium
ACTCCGGTCGCGCTGGCGCCGGGGTCGTATCACACTCCCGATCGCAAGACAGAGATGGGGCAGTCGGCGCTGCCCCAACCGGACGGCCGCGTCTGGATCGCCAACGGAATTTATCCCGGCTGGCAGCCTGGCGCACGGCCGTCGCTGTCGGATCCGCGCGAGCCCGCGCCGAGCCCGCTCGAAGTCGGACGCGGTGCGCTTCCCGACGGGATAGCGACGTTCTCGGCGCTTCGTCTCGTCGAAGACGGCGTGGTCCTCGAATACACCGCCGGCGGCGCCGACGTGCGCGAATGGATCTCAGGAGCGCTCGCCCAGGACGGCTCCGGTGCTGCCGTCGTCGTTCGTCATTTCCAGGTGGCGCCGGCGGCTATGCCGTTGTGGGTGGCCCTCGGTGCTTCGACGACCGGAACGACCCTCACCCTCTGCGGCAAGGATGCCGCGTCGGTGGCGCTCGAAACAGTGCCTTCACCCGACGCTGCCCGCCAGGTCTCGCTCGTGCGCGTGCCGTCTCGCGATCGCCCGGTGGAGTTCTGCGCCGCCTTCAGCGACGCAGCGCTCGGTTCGTCCGCGATCACGAACACGAACATCGCGACTCCGTCCAGCACTCCGGACGTGCGCTGGCCCCAGCACGTCACGACGCGGATCACCCCGTCTTCCGCGAAGGATGCATACGTCGTCGACGAGGTCGCGTTGCCGGTGGAGAATCCGTGGCGGCGCAACGTGCGGCCGGGCGACATTCAGTTTCTGAAGGACGGGACCGGCGTTGTCGTGACCGTCGACGGCGACGTGTGGCTCGTTCGCGGCCTGGGCGAGAATGCCGGCGTTGCACGCTGGCGGCGGTTTGCGTCGGGTCTTCACGAGCCGATGACGCTGGCGATCCGCGACGAGCAGATCTACGTCTTCGATCGAAACGGCATCTGGCGGCTGCGCGACACGAACGGCGACGGCGAAGCCGACCGCCATGAGTTGTTCTCCAACGCGTTCGCACAGACCGCCGACACGCGCGAATTTCCGAGCACGATCAGGCTCGCCCCACGCGGCGAGTTCGTCATCGCGAAGGGCGGGCAGGAGTCGGCGACGATCGGCAAGCACAACGGCAGTGTGCTGCGCGTCTCGGCCGACGGCCGCCATGCCACGGTGCTCGGCTACGGTTTCCGTCAGCCGAACATCAGTGTGAATTCCCGCACCGGGCTCGTGATCGCCAGCGACCAGCAGGGCAACTACATTCCGACCACGCCGCTGCACATCGTTCGCGACCGGCAGTTCTACGGGTTTCTGAGCGACAAGCTGCCGCGGGAGGTCTATCCGGCGCCGATCGCCGATCCGCTCACGTGGATCCCGCACGCGGCCAATGCATCGGCGATGTCGCAGGTGTGGCTGTTCGGCGCGCGGATGGGGCCGCTGACCGACGGCCTGGTGCACATCGGGTTCAACAATCCCGAGCTCTTTCGCGTGATGTTCAACGATCGCGGCGAAGCGCCCCAGGCGGCCGTGGCCAGCATCACGCGGGCGTTCGACTACCCGCCACTGAACGGTTCGGTCAATCCCGTCGACGGCTCTCTTTACCTCGCGGGGTTCCAGATCTTCGGATGGGGGACCACGGCGACGAAACTGGCCGGGCTCGGCCGCGTGCGGTACACAGGCGCGGTCTCCACCTTGCCACGCGAGGTCGCGGCGATGGATACCGGCGTGCTGCTGCGTTTCGACGTGCCACTCGACGCGGCAAAGGCCGCCAACCCCGACAACTACTCGGTCACGAGCTGGCGCTACAAGCGCAGCTATCAGTACGGCTCGCCGCAGTTCAAGGCGGATGGCACACCGGGGATCGATCGTCTTCCGACGAGCCAGGCGTATCTGTCGGAAGACGGTCGCAGGGTATTCATCGCCGTCCCGGGCATGAAACCGGTCATGCAGATGCGGCTCGGCTGGTCGCTCGCCACGAAGGAGGGTCAGACCTTCGAGCAGGGCGCCTACTTGACCCCGTACGAGTTGACGACGTTCGATCCGGTCGCCGAGGGGTTCGGAACGTTGACGGTGGACCTGTCGCCGCGCGCCGCCGCCGACGAGAAGGCGGCGCCGGTGAGCGTGGCGGAAGGCAGGCGGCTCTATCAGCTGTATGGCTGCATCGCCTGCCATGCGATCGAGAACACGTCGTTCTCGCGCCTGGGACCGACGTGGAAAGGACTTTTCGGTGCGCCGCGCACCTATGCGAAAGGCGTCCTCACCACGGTTGCCGACGATGCCTACCTGCGCGAATCGATCGTCGCGCCGGCCGCGAAGATCGTGACCGGCTACGAGCGCGGCGAAGCCGGGATGCCCAGCTACGCGGGCGTGCTGACCGATTCGCAGATCGCGTCGATCCTGTTGTTCATCAAATCCCTCGAATAGAGCCGCGCGGTCGAGCTGCCTCGGCCGAGAGACCCCATCACACCGAACTTGGTGGGAGTATGCTGGATCACCGGCGGATGGCGCCCGGCTGATGGTCCATGGCGAACCCACGTCATCGTCTCGTTGCGCTCGTGATCGCCGCTCTGGCCGTCCTCGCCACCGCCACGGCGTTGCTTGCCTCCATTCATCACGAAGCCCGCGACGCGCTCGTCGATCGGCACTTCGCCCGGGGCAATGCGCTGGTCGAGCAGGGACAGCCCGCCGCGGCTATCGGCGAATATCGCGCCGCCTTGTCTCTCGGACGGGATCGGCTCGCGATCGAGCGCGCGCTCGCGCTCACGCTGCTCTCGGTCGGCCGCATCTCGGAGGCGGAAAGCTACCTTCGCGACCTGTTGCTCCGGGATCCCGTCAACGGGCCCCTCAACCGCGGTATGGCTCGGGTGCATGCGCACCGTGGGCGCGATGCCGCGGCGCGCGCCGCATACCAGCGAGCTGTCTACGGCGAATGGCCGGTCGAAGCCGCGTCCGGACGTCTCGACACCAGGCTCGAGCTCATCGATTATCTGACCGCGCATGGCGAGCGCGACGAGGTCCTCGCAGAACTGCTGCGATTGAAGGCGGAACTGCCGCCAGCCCGGACCGCCGCGGCCCGTCGCGTCGCGGATCTGCTCGTGAAGGCTGGCGCTGACGGCCAGGCGATCGAGCTCCTCGGGGCCGCGGCAGTGCAGGCGCCGCGTGATGTCGAACTGCTCGTGCACCTCGCCGATGTTCAGGCTGGCGCCGCTCGAAGCGTCGACGCCTCCGCGACGCTGCGCCGGGCGCTCGCGCTGGCGCCGCGGCGACACGATCTGGTGGAGCGCGCGGCGGTCATCGATCGTGTACTCGCGCTCGATCCCACGCTGCCCCGTCTGCGCCTCGTCACACGAACGCGCCGGGCGCGCCAGGTGCTCGCGGCGGTGGTGGCGCTGACGCGCGGGTGTCTCGACACGGCGCCCTCCGCGAGCCCCGATCCCGTTGCGGACGCGACCCGCCGCCTTCGTCGTCCGGCGCGGGCCAACGCGGAAACGGCAGAAGAAGACCTGGCGCTCGCCGTCCGCCTCTGGCCGATGGCGTCACGCTGCCGCCACGACACGCCTGAAGCGCGAGCCCTCGGGCAGGTGCTGGCTCATCTCGACATCGTCGACAAGGACGCGTCGTGATGACGGCCGTGTCGTGGCGGTCCGTGTGCGCCGCCCGCGGGGACGGATAGACGCGTGCCGTTTCCGCCGCGCGCCCTGCGGCCGCCAGCGGTCTTGCCGATTCCGCGCGCGCCGCGCGTCTCGGACACGCAGCGGTTTCTCCTGCTTTCGATCTGCATCGGCGTATTCGCTGGCCTGCTGGTCGTCTGTTTTCATTTCGCGATCGACCTGGTGAGCTGGGCGACTCTCGGGTCCCCGGTAGGCGGCGTGCGGCTGGCCACCGTCCTCTGGCCGGCCGTTGGCGGCGGCCTAGCCACGCTGCTCGTGCTGCTCGTGTTTTACGAGGCCGCCGGCAGCGGCCTCGCGCACACGAAGGCCGCGTTGTTCATCTCGAACGGCTATGTGCCGTTCAGCACGGTGCTCGCCAAGTTCGTCGCCTGCGCCACGTCGATCGGCACGGGGAATTCGCTCGGTCCGGAAGATCCGGCACTACAAATGGGCGCGGGCGTGGCGTCGTGGCTGGGCCGTGCCTTCCAGCTGTCACGCGAACATTTGCGCCTGATCGTGCCGGTCGGCGCCGCCGCGGGGCTTGCCGCGGCGTTCAACACGCCGATCACGGCCGTCCTCTTCGTCATGGAGGAAGTGATCGGTTCGTGGAATGCCAGCGTGCTCGGCTCGATCGTGCTCTCGGCAGTGTCCTCCGTCGTCGTCGGCCGCTGGTTTCTTGGCAACGATCCGTTGTTCCGCGTGCCGGCGTTCGAGCTGACGCATCCTTCGGAGCTGCTGCTCTACGCCGTGGTGGGCCTCGTCGGAGGTCTGCTGGGGACGGGGTTCGTTCGTGCGCTCGGCATCCTGCGTGGCCGTCTCGCCGACGCGTCCCGGCGCTCGCGCATCCTCCAGCCATTCGCCGCCGGCATCATCGTCGGCCTGACGGGGCTGATCGTTCCGCAGGTCATGGGCGCTGGCTATGGATCGATCGACAGCGCGCTCCACGACGAGTTTGGCTGGCAGTGGCTGCTGGTCCTGGGGCTGGCAAAAATCGGCGTCACGGCGATCTGTTTCGCCGCCGGCACGCCTGGTGGAATGTTCGCGCCGACGCTCTTCATCGGCGCCATGATCGGCGGGAGCATCGGCGGCATGGCGCAGCGCTACTGGCCGCTGCCGACCAGCGAACCGAGCGCTTACGTGCTCGTGGGGATGGGGACGTTCTTCGCCGCGGTCTTCCGTGCGCCCATGACCTCGGTGTTCATGGTGTTCGAGGTCAGCGCCAGCTACGTGATCATCCTGCCGGTGATGGTCGCCAACCTGATCGCCTACCTCGTCGCGCGCAAGCTGAACCCCGTGACATTCTTCGACATGGTGGCGGCGCAGGACGGCGTGAAGCTGCCCTCACAGGAACGGGAACGCGAGTCTCGCCCGCTCCGCGTGGAAGACGCCATGGAGCCCGCTGTGCCGGGCGACCC
>JBOGIX010000416.1:0-5134 GCA_050744685.1 Vicinamibacterales bacterium
GGCCGGCGCAGCTGCAGGCGCACAGGGTGGCGGACGAGGGCGCGGCCGCGGCCGCGGCGGCTCCGGTTTTTCCACAAGCGAGACCACGCCGATCGTCGTCGACGGCGTGATGTACATCACGGCACCGTACGGTCGCGTCGTGGCGCTGGATCCGACGACCGGCAAGGAGATCTGGGTTTTCAGTCAGCCGCAGGGCAATCCCTCGACCCGTGGCGTGGAATACTGGCGCGGCGACCGCAAGACACCGCCGCAGATCGTCTTCGGCTGGAGCAACGGCCGCCTCTACTCGCTGCACGCCAAGACCGGAGAGCCCAACGAGGCGTTCGGCGAAAAGGGCAGCATCAACCTGAATACACCGGAGATTCTCCGCGGCCTCGAAGGCAACGACGCCCTCAGCTCGCCGCCCATCATGTACCGGCACCTGATCATCACCGGCGGGCGTACGGCTGAGAACGTGCCTCGAGGGCCTGCCGGCGACGTGCGCGCGTGGGACATCCACACGGGGAAGCTGGTGTGGACGTTCCGATCGATCCCGCAGGCCGGCGAAAAGTTCAACGACACGTGGGCGGGCGACAGCTGGAAGAATCGCACCGGCGCCAACGTCTGGGGCTTCATCACGGTCGATGCCGAACGGGGGATCGTCTACATGCCCTTCGGCGCGCCGTCGGTCGATCAGTATGGCGGCGATCGCCACGGGGACAATCTCTTCGGGTCGAGCATCGTTGCGGCCGACGCGAACACTGGCAAGTACCTCTGGCACTTCCAGGTCGTGCACCACGACATCTGGGATGCCGATCTCGCCGGCGCGCCGCTCCTGCTCGACGTGAAGCACGACGGCAAGACGATTCCGGCGGTTGCCGTCATCAACAAGCCGGGGCTGCTCTTCCTGCTGGACCGCGTAACCGGCAAGCCCATTTACGGCGTCGAGGAGCGTCCCGTGCCGCCGAGCGAGGTGCCCCTCGAGCGGGCGGCGAAGACGCAGCCCTTCCCGATCAAGCCTGCGCCGCTCTCGCGGATGACAATCACGGCGGCGGACGTCTCGACCGTCACGCCCGAGCACGAGGCCGCGTGCCGCAAGCTGCTCGAGGGCGCGCAGCTCGGCGGACCTTATCTGCCGCAGGCATACAACCGCCTCCGCGTGCAGTTTCCGGGCAATCACGGTGGCGTGAACTGGGGCGGCGTGTCGTTCAACCCCGAGCTCGGCTACCTGTTCGTCAACACGAACGAGTTCGGACAGATGGCGGGCCTCAAGGATCGCGACCCGAAGGCGACCGGTCCGGCACAGCCCCAGGGCGTCGGCAACCGCGTGCATCCCGACGCGCCTTACGAAGGGGTCCCCGGCGGCGGACGCTTCGCGGCGCTGGGCATGCCCTGCCAGCAGCCGCCGTGGGCGCAGCTGACGGCGGTCGACGTCAACACCGGTGAATTCGCGTGGCGAGTCCCGCTTGGCATCACCGAGACCCTGCCCGCCGACAAGCAGAACACGGGACGGCCCGGCAACGGCGGCCCGATCGCGACGGCCGGCGGACTGGTCTTCATCGGCGTGACCGACGATGCGCGTTTCCGGGCGTTCGACGCGAAATCAGGGAAGGAATTGTGGGCGGCAAGAATTCCGGCGGCTGGCACATCGGTGCCGAGCACGTACCTCGGCAAGGACGGCCGCCAGTACGTCGTCGTGACGGCGACCGGCGGAGGACTTCTCGGCAGGCAGCTGTCCGGCGACAGCGTCGTCGCGTTTGCCTTGCCGAAGTCGAAGTGAGGGCGGGCGGATGCACTTCGGCTGTCGTGTTTGAATCAGATCGCAAGAAGGAAAAGGGGAAGGGAAGCAGGGGAGCAAGGGAAACTGATGCAGCTCGTCTGGCCCGGCCGGGAGCACCTGCCCGGTTACGTAACCGCGCTCGAGCGGGGATGGTCGGCCGATAACCTTCGCCAGGCGGAAGCCGCGCGAGAGGAGCTGGCGCGCATTGCGGCGGATCCCGATGCGTTTCTCGCGAGTCTCATCGATCGCGGGGGCGCGGGTGAGCCGATCGTGCTGCCCGATGGGACGCGCGTGCCACGGCTTCCCGGTTATCGGCGATGGATGTGGGACGGCGAATTCTGCGGCAGCATCGGGCTGCGCTGGCAGCCGGGTACCGAGGCGCTTCCGCCGTATTGTCTCGGGCACATTGGCTACGCCGTGGTGCCCTGGAAACGGGGGCGCGGACATGCGACACAGGCGTTGCGGGAGCTCCTCCGCGACGCCCGCGCCGAAGGGTTGCGTTACGTCGAGATCACGACGCTTCCGGCGAACCTGCCGTCGCAGCGTGTGATTCAGGCCAACGGCGGCGTGCTCGTCGAGGAGTTCACGGCGCCCGCCGCCCTCGGCGGCGAACGTCATCTCAGGTACCGGGTGCAGCTCGAGGGACGCCGTTGACTCCCGCTATTTCTTCACGGTGTCCTTCAGCTTCGCGATTTTCTGTTCTGCGCTCTCGCGAATGGCCTTCTTGAGGTCCTCGCTGATACGGTCGTCTGCCAGCAGCTCGATGGCCCTTTCCGACATCCGCAGGGCCAGCTCGTTCTGCTGATTCGCGAGGTACGCGTCGGCCAGGCTGTCGTAGGTATTTGCGGAACGGGGATACGCGAGCGTGTTCAGCCTGAACACCTGGATCGCCTCGTTGACGTTTCCAGCCTGCAGATACTGGTAGCCCAGGAGGTTGAGCTGTTGTTCCGGGAAGAGGCGCGCGCGCGGATTGCGAAGGCGCGTATCGTAGAACAGCTGTACGGCTGCGGGTACCCCTTGCGGGGATGACGCCTTCTGCCAGAACTCACGCGCCGGCGTGTTCTTCGCCTTGACGGCGGCCGCGGGATCCGCGGGATTCTTCACTAGCGTATCCGCGTACCAGGTCACGATCTGCTTGGGCAGCTCGGGATGCGGACCGAAGATTTCGGTGCCGTGCTTGCCGTCGTCGAAGCCGGAGAACTTGTTCCGTGGGTTCCCCGACATCTCGAGGATCCACTGCATTGTCGCGGGCGCGTTCGCGTCGAACTGATCGTCGGCCGCGGCGGCCGCGAAGATCGGCAGCCATGCTGCTTGCTGAAGAAACCGCAGCCTCTCTGCGTCTACTCCTCCGGCGAGGAGCACGAGCGACCTGACTTCGGGATGACGCTGCGCCAGCCGCACCGCCTGGGTCACCCCGCAACTCCCGCCGGCGGCGCCGACGCGCGTGCCGTCCACATTCGGCTGGCTGACCAGGAACTTGTACGCGGCGTCGATGTCGCCGGGCCACTTCTCGTTGATGGTGGCCTGCGCTTCTTGCGGCGCCAGCGCATCGAACCGCGGCCCTCCGCTCTCGCCAAACCCGCGGTAGTCGACGGTCAGCGCGTGAATGCCTGCCGCGGCCAACTGGGGCGCCAGGGGAGCCCACGACCGGCGCGTCGTGTTGCACATGTGCAGAAGCAGCACCGCCGGGCCGCGCCGTGCCGCGGCATGGTAGGTGGCCTTCAGCTCTGTGCCATCCGGCGCCGCGATGGTGACGTCGCGCGGCGCAGGGGGATTCTGGGCAAGCGCCGGCACCGCGCCGAGCGCCAGCAAGACGGAAATCGCACGAACGAACGCCATGGACGACTCCTGAACTACAACGGCCAAGGAATACCACAAGTTCGTGAGACGATCAGGCGCAATGTCTGCGAACAGAAGCCCCGGGGAGCCTCGCGCCGCTGCTTTGATAGAGAAGCTGGCGTTGTCGCCGCATCCCGAGGGAGGCCATTTTCGCGAGGTCGATCGCTCGCCGGCTCGCGTGCAGCCGCTCGACGGCCGCGCCGGGCGATCGGCGCTGACCACGATCTACTTCCTGCTCGCGGCGGGTGAAGTGAGCAGGTGGCATCGCGTCGCGTCAGACGAGGTGTGGCACTACTACGAAGGGGATCCGCTGGAGCTGCTGAGCGCGGACGCCAGTTTCGACGCGGTCGTCCGCCGGATGCTGGGACCGGTGAGTGATGGTGTCGAACCCGTTCACGTGGTCCGGGCCGGCGATTGGCAGGCGGCGCGGTCGACGGGGTCGTACACCCTGGTCGGGTGCTCGGTTGGTCCCGGTTTCGAGTTCTCGGATTTCGAGCTGCTCGCCGCACGGCCGGCGGACGTCGAGCTGGTCAGGGGGCGACACCCCGAGCTCGCGGAGTTCGTGTGAACCTGCGGCCGGGTGGTGCCCTATACTGTCGCGGTTCCACCCGGCACGCCCAGCTGGTCCCCCAGCGCATTCGGCCGCCGGCCTCACGAGCCGTGCACCACAGGGACGTGTACAGGAGCCGCGATGGGGCAATTCTTCGATGCGCTGAAGGCAGGCGCCAGGGCTTTCAAGGAAGGCACGCAGCCGGGAGAGTATTCCATCGCCGGCCGTCCGATTCGCTGTCCGCATTGCGGGGAGCGGAAGTTCGCGCTCGGCAGCGCGCTCCTCAACACCCGCGTCCGCTCGGCGTTCAACGTGGACTGGACGGACCCATCGGCCACGACCCTCGTCTGCGCCGAATGCGGTCGAATCGAGTGGTACGCGACGGAGCCCGAGGCGACGAGGTCCGCGTGAACACGACTGGATCCGCTGACACGTGTCCGGTGGACTCGCCCGTGCGGCGGAGGGTTACCGTAACGTAAACCTGCGAGGTGGACATGATCGTCAGACGAGTGGGACCGCTCTCTTTCGGAAAGCTGATGGGAGTGCTCTACGCCCTCATCGGCCTGATTTTTGGAGGGTTGGTGAGTGTCATATCGATTGTCGGCGGCGCGTTCGTGCCTCGTGATGACACGAGCGGGATGTTCGGCGCCTTGTTCGGAGCTGCGGCCATCATCCTGCTGCCGATCTTCTACGGTGTGCTCGGGTTCGTCACATCGCTCATCGGCGCTGCCCTGTACAACGTCGTCGCCGCGGCCATTGGCGGGGTAGAGATCGAGGTGCAGTAGCGCGCGTGCGTGGCGCCGTGCGAGACTGCTGCGTCCTGGCGGGGGCAATCGGAACCGGCGCATGCTGCGTTGCGAGAACCACGGGTCGTTTACAATCTCCTGAGGTCGATCGGGCGCGGGCTGCTGATTTCGCTACGCAGCGCAGCGGAGTCTTCCGTTCGGCCGAGCGCCTCACAACCTATGTCGTTGCCCCGCATCGTC
>JBOGIX010000417.1:0-4390 GCA_050744685.1 Vicinamibacterales bacterium
GTGCTACTCGCTCCGCAGCGCGACGGCGGGATCGATGCGCGCGGCGCGCCGCGCGGGCAGGTAGGCCGCCAGCAGCGACACCGCGCCGAGTATCACGCTCACTCCCGCAAACGTCGCGCCGTCTTCGGACGACACGCCGAACAGCATGCCGGCAACCGAGCGCCGCAGCGTCCACGCGCCCAGCAACCCGGCGGCGATTCCAGCCGCCGTCATCCACGATACCTCGCCGAGCACCAGCCCAATCACGTGTCTGCGCCCCGCGCCGAGCGCGACCCGCACGCCGATCTCGCGCGTGCGCTGGGCCACCGCATAGGCGACGAGGGCGGCAAGACCGACGGCGGCAAACGTCACCGCCATCATGGAGAACGCGGATACCACCACGGTGCTGAACCGCCACGGCGCGAAGGCCCGTCCGACAATCTGCTCCATGGTCGTGATGTTCTCGACGGCGTGCGCGATGCTGAAGATCGCGGTCGCCGCGCCAATCGCAACAGCGAGGATGAGGATGATGACTGCAGGGGGCCAGCCGCGGCGGAGGTTGCGCAAGGCGATCCTGAAGTCCCTGTGCCGGCGCCATGAGGCGGACTATACAGGAACTCCGTCACCACTTGCGCACAGTGCCTGCCGCGCTCTCTTCACTCGATTGCCCAATCGACGAGCCGATCCGTCGTCTGCAGACTGAGGTCGTGATCGTGCAGCGCCGCGCGCGCGGCCCAGTAGCCGCACATGCCATGGACGCCGGCGCCAGGAGGCGTCGAGGCGGAACAGATGTAGAGATCCCGGCGCGGCGTGCGGTGCCCTCGCCAGGTCGGTCGCATCAGGGATTGTGAGAGCCGGAACGCGCCGCCGGTGATCTCGCCGTCGATCAGGTTGGGATTCGACCGGAACAGATCCGCCGGTGTCATGACGTGCCGTGCGAGCACGCGATCGCGAAACCCGGGCGCAAACCGCTCGACCTGGCGCTCCACCGCGGTGGTGATGTCGGCGGTCGATCCCAGGGGCACGTGACAATACCCCCACGCCACGTGGGAACCCGCGGGCGCGCGCGACGGATCGCAGACCGAGGGTTGCGTGAGGATGACGAACGGCCGTTCCGCGAGCCGGCCCTGCCTCGCCGCCAGCTCGGATTCCGCGATTTCCTCGAACGAGCCGCCAACGTGAACGGTGCCGGCGTCGCAGCACTCCTCGGCCCGCCACGGGATCGGACCGTCGAGCGCCCAGTCGATCTTGAAGACGCCGGCGCTCCGCCGGAAACGGCGCAGGCGTCGCAGGAAAGCGGGAGGCAATCGATCGTTTGCGAGGACAGCGAGATTCTCAGGGGCGACATCGCACATTGTGAGCCCGGCAGGCGGCAACTCGCGGAGCGCGTGGACGTGGTGTCCGGTCCGGAACTCTCCACCGCGTTCCCGCAGGCACCCGGCGAGCGCGTCGGCGATCGATTGCGCGCCGCCCCGCGCGAAGGGCCAGCCGACAGCATGCGCGGAGGCCGCGAGCAGCAGCGCGAACGCTGACGTGAGCGCGGTGTCGAGTGATTCCGCGCTGTGCGCGGCGAGCCCCGCGATCACGGCACGCATGCGGGCCGTGCGGAACTGCCGCGACAGGGCGCCGGCCGACCGGGCGGCGCTGACGCCGAACCGCGCCAGCATCCACGGATTCGCCGGCCAATGCACGGGGGCGAGCACGTCGGCCGCAAGCGGTCCCCAGTTGCGCACGAGCGGGCGCAGCAACCGGTCGTAGACCCGGCCGTCCTCACCCGCCATCGCGACGGTAGCGTCCAGCGATCGTTCCAGCATGACCGCGCCCCCATCATCGAGCGGGTGGGCGAGAGGATGCCGTGGCTGCACCCACTCGAGGCCGTATCGCTCGATCGGCAGTGCGCGAAAGTAGGGTGAGCCCGCGCCGAATGGATACACGCTCGACCCGAGATCGTGCCGGAACCCGGGCAGCGTCACGGCGGCTGTTCGTGTGCCTCCGCCGATCGTGGCTTCACCCTCGTACACCGTGACGCGCAGTCCGGCACCGGCGCAGGCGATCGCCGCCGCGAGGCCGTTCGGGCCGGCGCCGATGACGAGGGCATCCTGAACCGGTGCGTTCCGGGACGATCGGGACATCAGACAAGGTAAGCAGCACGCCTGCATCCTGTCCAGCTGCGCGGGCGGACGCATTGCAGCGGCTGAGGCTGCCAAACGTGATGCGTTCCGTGCCGCACATGGCAGCTTGCGTGCATCGAACTCACCGAGAAGATCGGCCGAAGACGAGGTGCACAGATGCCGGAAAAGAAGACTCTGGCGCGCGCGCGTGCGGCGAAGCGCGAAGGCAAGGCGCCGACGACCCAGGCTGGCGAGTTCGTACACGAAGAGATGGAGCACATCCGCGAAGGCAAACACGGCGCGCGATCGACGAAGCAGGCCATCGCCATCGGCCTGTCGAAAGCGCGGCGTGCCGGCGTCAAGCTGAAGCCGCCGCGGAAAGGACAGGCCTCGGCGCGGACGCGCAAATCGGCCGCCCGCGCGTATCGTGCGGGTCAGAGCGGCACGCGCAAGAAGACGTCGCCGACGCGATCACGGGCAACGAAGCGGGCGCTCAAGCGAGAGCCGCGCCGTGCCGCGTCGCGAAGCGCCCTGTCGAAGCAGGCGCGCTCGGCCGCGAAACGACGACGCCGGGCGACGGCCTGACCCGGCACGAATCTTTATCATTCAGCCGGCTCGAACGCGGGTGGCGAGGGGATGACGTTCAGCGCCGCGCGGGCCGGTCCGCAGGCAGGAGCAGCCGCTCGGCGCAGGCCGCGATGAACCGCTCCTGGTGCTCGCGGGCGAGGTTGTGCAGGTAGATACGCGTGAAGCCGAGCTCTGCATCGGATTGGAGCCAGGCGACGTGCTGCTCGATGTCGGCCGAGACGCGCAGCTTCGAAACGACCTCCGCCGGATCCGCGTTCGCGCACGCGCGATCGAAGGCGGCCGGAGAGGGCAGGTCGGCGAGCTGTTCCGACGACACCGTGCAGTGACGCCACTGATCGTACGCCGCGGCCGCCGCTTCCTCCTGCGACGGCGCGAACGAGAGCGCCACCTGGAGGAACATCGGTTTGCGCTCGCCTCCGCCGTCGCGGAAGGCATCGACCACGGTCCGCATCGAGGCGCGCGGCCCTGCGGCCGTGATCAGCCCGTCGGCCCACCTACCGACTCGTCTCGCTGTATCCGGTGTCAGTGCCGCGCCGAGTAATAGCGGGACGCGTTCAGGTCTCGAGTACAGGCGCGCGCCCGACACGCTCACATGCCCGCGCGTCGTGACCGTCTCCCCTGCCCACAACGCGCGCATGACGCGCGCGCACTCCTCCAGACGGGCGTTCCGATCGGCCTTGGACGGCCAGGGCTCGCCGGTGATCGCTTCGTTCAGCGCTTCTCCGCTTCCGAGCGCCAGCCAGAAACGATCCGGATACATCTCGGCCAGCGTCGCCGCACCCTGGGCGACGACCGCCGGGTGGTAGCGCTGCCCCGGCGCACACACCGTGCCGAAGGAGAGCGGCGTGGCTTCGAGCGCCGCGCCCAGCCAGCTCCACGTGAGCCCGGACTGCCCCTGGCGCTCGCTCCAGGGATGGAAATGATCGGAGCACATCGCAGCGGTGAACCCTGCCTCCGCCGCGAACTTCGCGTATCGAAGCAGCGCCGACGGCGGATGTTGTTCGTGCGGACAGTGGAACCCGAAGACAACGCGGGACATGCAGAGGCGTCAGTGCAACGGATCTGCCAAGTCGGGCCTCTTCAACTCCCGACTTCCGACTCTCAACTTCCAAGGTGCAACGGTGGCCGACCTGGGTGGAATTCGCGGCAGAGCCGATCGCCGCGACTTTCACCCAGCTCTCTCGAGCCACGCGCCCTTGGGAGTTGGGAATTGGAGATTGGGAGCTGAAAGACTGAGCCTTCCCTGCGGCTACGCCTGCGCCTGGGGCGGTCCGGCCAGCGACCGCTTCAGCTCCGCTACGCGCTTCACGATGCTGTCGCGTTGGGGCGGCTTGAGGATGTAGTCGGTGATCCCCATCCGGAGCAGCTGCTGCACGACGATGGCGCGGCGCTCGCCAGACAGGACGATGACGGGCAGATCGCGTGTGGCCTCGGAGGCGCGCAGGCGCTCGAGCACCTGCATGCCGTTCATGTGCGGCATCTCGAGATCGAGGAACAGCGCCGAGTACTGCTCGCGCGCGAGGTGACGCAGCGCCTCGATTCCATCGGCGCAGTCGGTCACTTCGCAGTCGCAATGCTGCGTCAGCACGCGTGTGATCACAAAGCGGGTCGCCGGTTCGTCGTCGCAGACCAATACTCGCACGCTAACCCCTCGTCGGCCGGGCGACTGCCCGCACCGGTCCATTCGGGGAGGTAATCGGCGGGTTGGGAGA